>CALCYA010000118.1 GCA_937906165.1 uncultured Bacteroidales bacterium
CTTTTCCTAAATCACTCAACTTTTTGCTTAGCCCCCAGACTTTGCAGGTGAGCCCTAACAGAGCTTCAACTAACACAAAAAAGATAGCCGCAAGCATGCTTGCGGCTATCAAGTATCAGTTTATAGGATTACTGCTCGTTTCTTTTTACATCATACTCAGCAGAGTACATGATTGACAGAGCGCCAATCTCACGAAGTTCCTCCTTCACGTCACTCACAACACCCATCTGGGTACTTGGGCGTTTGCGGCCCTCGGTGCCGTCACCGGCATCCACCTTGAGAACAACACGCATCTGCGCCTTGTCATCACCCTTCATTGTGTTATGTTCCTCAGCAACGTGCTTACCAACCTCGTATACCTCGATAAACTTGTCGTTGATCTGTACACGTGTACCTGAACCGAGCTGCTTCTGGTGCATCTGGTTTGGAGTACCGATATACAGGTTTATCGCAGCTGTCTTACGCTCAATCTTTGAAAGCTCTGTTCCTGCAGGTGCCTTGAACTCCACCTTGAGCTCCTCTTCACGCATTGATGTTACAATCATGAAGAAGAAAAGGATAGAGAAGATCAAGTCAGGAAGAGACGATGTATTCAACTCAGGCATCTCTGCCTTTCCTTTATTGTTAAATTTACTCATAGCTCATCAATTATTGAACGGTTTCGGTATACTCTTGTGGCTTAGCCTCATAGATCTTCAGCTTGTAGTACTGCTGACAAACCTCCTGCTGGTTACCATCAAGCTCGCTGTAAGATTTACCATACTCCTCTTGAGCAAGCTGGTCACGCAACTCATTGTATGCGCCATAGAGCTCATTAGCAACCTTGAAGTATACACTATACTCCGAAGCACGGTCTGTTGTCAAAGTGATCACGTGGTTCTTTGAGATATTACGTGGCTGACCATCGGGAAGTGCATGTGGATTACCATCCTTATCCTTCCATATAACGAATGTATCGATCATTACAGGATATACCTCAAGATCTTTAGCTACAACATTACCGTTTGCATCTGTAATCTGGTTACAGATAAAATCCTTGGCAATCCAGCGCAATTTCTCAAAAGGAACGTCAGTTACCTTAACGCCATATCTACTCTCAAACTCACCCACTTCCATATCACCCGGCTTAACGAGAATCTTACTGTACATGTTAACATTAACAGCAAGTACGTTTCTCTGCAGGATCTTTGGCGGAGGAGTGTTATCCTCTGTTTTCTCCGGAAGACGCGAATTCAAACCTGTCTGATGGCTCATAGAAGTCACGACAAGGAAGAAGATCAACAGGATAAATGAAATATCCGCAGTTGAACTGGCGTTGATTCCGGGTACTTTTCTATTACCTTTAGCCATGACTTATTACTTAACTTTGTTTACTCCCTTTAAAATACCCAACAAACTTACGAATGTAGCCAGAACACTAATGATAAGGAGCACATACTGTACATAGAGCAAAGTATCTGTCAGAATCATTGAGCCTGTATCCTCACAAACGACATTGTTGATAAGGATAGGAGCTACAGTACCGTTCTGGATAGCCTCGAGTGAATTTGAATCGGCTGAAGATGCCACTACGTAAGCAACAACTACGAGAATGATGGCAAGAATAAGACCGAACAAGCTCTTTGTTGCCTCCTTGGGGCTATCAACGAACTTCTTAACCAAACCTACAACCTGATAAATAACAATCAGGACGATGGGAACAATCACCAAAAGATACATCCACCACATGAGTGCAGGCAAGAACTGAGGATCTGTAAGCGGCTTTTCCTGGCCGGGAAGCACTATTTCGTTGTCAAAGCCAACGAAAAAGAAGAGGCCAAGTATAACCAACGTTACAACAAGCAGCGCCAGCAATACATATTTGGACAATTTAATATACAAATCAGCTTTCATAACTATACAATTTATTTAGCTGTTATTACTTCTTCAAGTTAAACTTTGTCAAAAGATCCAAGAGAGTGATTGAGCAATCCTCCATGTCTGAAACGAGAGACTCGATCTTGGTAAGGATAAAGTTATAGAATACCTGCAGAATAAGAGCTACGAGAATACCGTAGATAGTTGTGATAAGAGCCACCTTCATACCACCGGCAACGATAGTTGGAGAGATGTCACCCTTCTGCTGGATCTCGTCGAATGACATGACCATACCGATCACAGTACCCAAGAATCCGAGTGATGGAGCCATCGCGATGAACAATGTGATCCATGAACAGTTCTTCTCGAGCATTGAAGACTGCAAGCTACCGTAAGAAACTACAGAACGCTCAACTGTCTCAAGACCCTCGTCGATACGGAGAAGACCCTGATAGCAGATAGCAGCAACAGGACCTGCTGTGTTACGGCAGATGTTCTTGGCTGCCTCAACATCGTTCTTTGACAATGCGTCAGCGATAGCAGCCATCAACTTCTTTGTGTTAACCTGAGCCATGCTCAAATAGATGATACGCTCAACACAGAAAGCAAGACCGATAACCATCGCAATTGCTACAAGCGCCATGAACTCGGCACCACCCTCGATAAACTTTGTCTTGAGTGTCTTGTGAACACCGGCGATACCCTCTTCCTCAACAACCTCTACTGGAGCAGCCTCTGCAGGCTCCTCAGCTACAGGCTCCTCTACTGCAGGTGCCTCAACTGCTGCTGAATCACTAGCAGCCTCAACTGCCTCTGTCTGCTGAACATTGTTAACATCTTCAGTTTGTGCAGCAACCTGAGCTGTACCTAACAAACCCAACACTGCAACGATTGCAAAAAGTTTTTTCATTGTGTGTAATTTTTTAGATTAATATTTTATAAGTTAATTATCCCTAATTTACAGCGGAAAGAGGGGGATTCGAACCCCCGATACACTTTTGGCGTATACACGCTTTCCAGGCGTGCCTCTTCAACCACTCGAGCATCTTTCCCCACGTAGGCCACTACTATTCGGGTTGCAATTTACAACATTTTTTGTAAACAACACTCTATTTCACGGCAAAAGTAACTTTTTTTTTCAAATCAATGAAGATTTCTAAAGAAAATGATTTCAAGAAAAAGGAAAAAACAAAATTATAAGTTTTTTTAACATTTAAGCAGGAGAAAAAGCCCAAAAGAAATCACCGGGCGAACAACACCTTATAGAATAAATAGCTATTTTTGCAATAGCTTTATAAAAGGATGAAAAACAAGGAAAGAAGCATATTTAAACAGATGCTTGACGCGGTAAACCCATACAACTGGGTTACGTGGACAAGAAACAGGATGTTCGACTACGGCATGTTGGAGAGCCGCAAGTTTCCTGTTGCCACAATATGCATAGGCAACATCTCAGTAGGCGGCACGGGCAAGACCCCTCATACCGAATACCTGATAGAAAGTTTGCATGACAATCACAAGATTGCCGTACTGAGCCGCGGATACGGGCGCAAGAGCAAAGGATACATTTTGTCCGGCGAAACAACTCCCATGTCCCTTATTGGCGACGAGCCGTTCCAGATAAAGAACAAATATCCCGGGATCTCTGTTGCTGTATGCGAGAAGCGCGTTACCGGCATCGAGAATCTCACCTCCGAGGTGCCAGGGCTTGATGTGATACTGCTTGACGACGCCTACCAGCACCGCTATGTGAAGGCCGGGCTTTACATTCTGCTAATTGACAGCAACCGTCCTATATGGCAGGACTGTGTATTGCCTTTTGGACGCCTGCGCGAAAGCCTTGCCGGAATAAGGAGAGCGGACATTGTCATCATGACAAAATGCGGTAACATAACACCCGAGGAGCAGGAGTGGTGCCGTAATTACATAAAAGGTTGGAAGGATATTCCGGTATTCTTCTCAAGAATGAGATACGGCAACTGTTACCCATTGTTCAAGGATGCTGCACTACACAAGGCCGATAATGCCCGGAATGTGCTTCTGGTAACAGGAATTGCGAAACCGGAACCGCTACGTGCCGAGATAGAACGCCGCGGGAAGAAGGTAACCATGATGCAGTTCGGCGACCATCACAACTTTACCACTGCCGACCTTGAGAACATTGCAGCCCGTTTCAATGCTATAGAGGGGAACAGCAAGGTTATAATGACGACAGAAAAGGACGCGACACGTCTTCTGCAACGTGACGACCTTGCACAGAACATTAGGGAGAGCATATATGTTATGCCTATAAAGGTTGAAATCCTTGGTGACGAAGAGAAGATGTTTAACAAAATAATTGAGGAGTATGTTACAGAAAATTCAGGAGACAGCCGAGTTTCTCAAAAGTAAGATGAGAACATCACCCGAGACTGCCATCATTTTAGGTACTGGCCTCGGAAGCCTTGTGAACGAGATAACAGAGAAGTACGAGATTGAGTACAAGGATATACCTAACTTCCCGCTTTCAACGGTAGAAGGACATTCGGGAAAGCTCATTTTCGGCAAGTTGGGTGACAAGGAGATTATGGCAATGCAGGGACGTTTCCATTTCTATGAGGGCTACTCAATGAAAGAGGTAACTTTCCCGGTTCGCGTGATGCGTGAGCTTGGCATAAAGACCCTTTTCGTCTCCAATGCTGCTGGCGGCATGAACCCGGAGTTCATCATCGGCGACCTTATGATAATAACCGACCACATCAACATGTTCCCTGAACACCCGTTGCGCGGCAAGAACATCCCTTACGGCGACCGTTTCCCTGACATGAGTACCGCATATGACAAGGAGCTCATTGCCAAAGCGAAAGAGATTGCCGCCGAGAAGGGCATCCGCATTGTCGAGGGTGTATATCTTGGCACTCAAGGACCGACATTCGAGACCCCGGCAGAATACCGTATGTTCCGCCGTATGGGCGGCGACGCTGTGGGAATGTCAACAGTGCCCGAAGTCATAGTGGCACGCCACTGCGGGATAAGGGTTTTCGGAATTTCAGTTATAACAGACCTCGGTCTCGAAGGTATTGTGGTAGAGTGCAGTCATGAAGAGGTACAGAAGGCTGCCGACGAGGCACAACCGAAGATGACGACCATTTTCCGCGAGATAATAAACAGGGCATAACCATACAGAGTACACATTTACAATACAATATGAACACGACAAAACGCACAGAGATATCATCTGTAGGTGAGTTCGGCCTCATAGAGCGCCTCACCAAGGAGATTACACTGACAAACAAGGAGAGCAAGACCGGAGCCGGTGATGATGCAGCCGTCCTGCAGTTCAGCAATGACGAGGAGGTTCTGGTAAGTACAGACCTGTTCATGGAGGGCATACATTTTGATCTCACCTATTTCCCTTTGCGACATTTGGGCTACAAGGCTGTAGTTGCCAATATTTCCGACATATACGCGATGAACGGCACCCCGAAGCAGATTACCGTATCGCTCGCTTTGAGCCGCAAATTCTGCATTGAGGATGTCGAAGAATTGTACGCAGGAATAAGGTTTGCCTGCCAGACATACGGAGTTGACATTGTCGGAGGTGACACGACATCTTCTCTGACAGGCCTTGCGATAAGCATAACAGCCATAGGCACAGCACCCAAAGGCACTGTAGTAAAACGCAACGGAGCAAAGGAGACTGACCTGATATGTGTTACCGGCAACCTTGGAGCTGCATATATGGGCCTGCAATTGCTTGAGCGCGAGAAGATTGCGACAGCTGGCAAAGACATACAGCCCGATTTCCAGGGCAAGGAGTATATCCTTGAGCGCCAGCTGAAGCCCGAAGCACGTCGCGAAGTTATCGAGAAACTGCGCGAAGAGGGTATCAAGCCCACATCAATGATAGACATCAGCGACGGTCTCTCATCGGAACTTATGCATATATGCAAGCAGAGCGGTGCCGGTTGCCGCATATATGAGGAGCGCATCCCCATCGACTACCAGACAGCCATCATGGCCGAGGAACTGAACCTGAACGTGGTGACCTGCGCACTGAACGGCGGGGAAGACTTCGAGCTGTTGTTCACAGTGCCCATTGCCGACCATGAGAAGGTAGCCGCGATGAAGGAGGTACGCATCATAGGACACATAGTAAGCGAGAGCATGGGCCTTGCACTCATCACCCGTGACGGCGTGGAGATGGAACTGAAGGCACAGGGCTGGACCCCAAAAAACGACTGATGCGGCAAAGGTCATGATACTGCATAATTTCGTACAGCTAATTTTCCTGCTGACAGGCCTTGTAGCACTGCTTGCATCGCTGTTCGACTGGGATTGGTTCTTCACGGCCGACAATGCAAGTTTTCTTGTAAAGCGTTTGGGACGCAGAAGAGCACGGTGGACATACGGATCGATAGGAGCGCTATTCATTGCAGCAGCAATATACTTCTACTATCAGATAGAGAACCTATAACAAAAGAAATGACGATGGTCGTGACCATCGTCATTTCTTTTGTTATAATAAGGACTCCATTTATCTATGTGTCCCGACAATCTTCGTCTCGGGCAGTTCTGCATTGCGTCTGTTGGTTTTCTCCACCAATGCCGCAGCCACCTGGATAAATGCCTGTCCGTCGGGGCTGTCTGCTTTCATTGCAATGGGAATACCCTCGTCACCGCTCTCGCAGATACTCTGCACAAGAGGTATCTGACCTATCAGCGGAATATTGTAAGCCTCGGCCATACGTTTGCCACCCTCCTTACCGAATATATAATACTTGTTGTTGGGAAGCTCGGCAGGAGTGAACCATGCCATATTCTCAATCAAACCGAGGATGGGCACTGCCACCTTTTCATTGACGAACATGTTCACACCCTTGATGGCAGCCGCGAGAGAAACCTCTTGCGGTGTTGTCACCACCACAGCACCGGTGAGTGCCAGACACTGCACTATAGTAAGGTGAATATCACTTGTTCCCGGTGGAAGGTCAATGAGGAAATAGTCCAGCTCGCCCCATGCCGCATCGGCAATGAGCTGCTTGAGGGCATTGCTTGCCATACCTCCACGCCACAGGATTGCCTGCTCGGGATCGACAAAGAAGCCTATTGACAGAATCTTCACTCCGAATTTCTCTATCGGCAGTATCAGGTCACGTCCGTCGACATTCTCACTGTATGGACGCTCATCCTCCACACTGAACATCTTTGGGATTGATGGACCGAAGATATCGGCATCGAGCAGACCGACCTTGTAACCCAGACGCGCAAGCGCTATTGCAAGATTTGCCGACACGGTAGACTTTCCTACTCCACCCTTACCCGATGATATTGCAATAACATTCTTGACCTGTGGCAGGAATTTACCGACCTCGGGACGCGCTGCCTGACGGCTCACCACACTGATGTTACCCACAATCTCCACCTCCTTGCCAACGTATGTGAGGATAGCAGCCTCGGCCGACTTCACTACCGAACGGATGAACGGGTCGGTAGGTTTGTCGAAGATAATGGAAAAGCTTACCTTGTTGCCGTCAATACGTATATTGTCATCAATCATATCTGCCTCGACAAGATTCTTGCCGTTGCCAGGATAACGCACCTTCTCCAATGCGTCAAGTATAAGTTTTGGATATAATGCCATTATTTTTCAGTTTTCAGTTTTGAGGTCCTCTGTTTTCACTTTTCACGTTTCAGATCACATAGTCCGCCTCGGCGCGGCCTTCGGTTATACCTTTGAAACATGCCGCCACAGCCGCATGCGCCGGGTGGATCTTGTAGCGTTCCATAGCCTCGGCATCCTCAAAAGCCGACACCAGCACCGCATCGTATGCAGTACCCGCCACGCATACATTCACACCCACCTCAAGAGAGATTATCTCGGGGACTACACCCACAAGAGCCTCAAGTTTCTCTTTTGCCCAGAAAGCATGCTCCTGCTTGCTCTTTCCGTTGGCACCCTCAATGAAGCGCCACATTACAATATGCTTGAACATAATCACACCTGTTATTTACTTGTTTCCAGACAGCTACGCTTACTGCGGCCGTAACTGCGATACTCGTCAAGTTCAATCTCTACATCCGGTTCCTCATACTGCTCCTTTGCAGGGAGGTTGAAAGCGATGTACTTGATTGTTATACCGCGTGACAGCCACTGCGACTCGTAATAGGTACGTATCTGCAGTACGTCACTAACCACCTCTTGACCGTGCACATCTTCAATACACTCCACTACCGGCAATGCATTCACCTCTGTTATATATCTGGTATAGGTGAACATGAAGTTACTGTCGGTCTTGAGGTGTACAATGGCATCCTCGGCAAGGATATTCCTGTAACGCGCAAGGAAAAGAGAAGAGGTCAGGCGCTTTGTATACTTCTTCATCTGCGGGTCGGGGAAAGTAAGCCAAATCTCACTCACTTCGCCAGCCGCGAACAGACGGTCTATTATCTCGATATTCGTACGCAGGAAACCCACATTGGTAAGCCCTGCCTCCATTGCCTCGGTGGCACCTGTCCACATACGCGCACCCTTGATATCCACTCCAATGAAGTTCTTCCCCGGGAAGCGGCGCGCAAGAGCTACTGTATACTCACCCCTGCCACAGCCAAGCTCCAGCACGATAGGATTGTCATTCTTGAAAAAGTCGCGCCTCCAGTTACCCTGCAAGGGGAACTCAACATCATCGATAACCGAATATGGATGCTCGATAACATTAGGATACGATGCCATATCGGCGAATTTCTTCAGTTTTCCTTTTCCCATAGCCTCTTTTTTATTCAACTACTGTCACCCAACCGTAAGGATCGGCCACGTCACCGTACTGTATCGCACGCAGGCGGTGATAAAGCTCTGTGAGCACAGGACCGGGCTTACCGTCCTTGGCAATAACATAGCTCTTACCCTGCTCCACATCATCTATGCGTCCGATTGGCGAAATGACGGCAGCTGTACCGCAAGCACCGGCCTCATCGAATGCAGAGAGTTCCTCCTCGGGCACGGGACGCTGTTCTACAGTCATACCCATGTCACGCGCTATCTGCATGAGGCTGTTATTGGTGATTGAAGGCAGGATAGATGTGGATTTTGGAGTAATATAGCTGTTACCCTTGATACAGATGAAGTTGGCAGCACCACACTCGTCGATATATTTTTTCTCCTTTGCATCAAGATAAATCTCGCAAGAATACCCCTGCTCATGTGCAGCATAACTCGCACGCATACCCGCAGCATAGTTACCGCCCACCTTGAAACGGCCTGTGCCGAGAGGTGCTGCGCGGTCAATATCGCGGAAAATCACGCAGTTGTTCACTGCAAAGCCGGCCTTGTAGTATGGTCCTACAGGAGTTACGAATATCACAAAAAGATACTCCTTTGATGGGCTCACACCCACCTGGGCGCTTGTACCGATGAGCAACGGACGTATATAAAGCGACGCACCGCTCTCGTAAGGAGGCACAAAACGCTCGTTAAGCGCCACCACCTTTGTAACCATCTCACGGAAGAGTTCAGTGCTCACGCGAGGCATCATTATACCGTCACAACTGCTCTGCAGGCGCTCGGCATTTGCCTCGAGACGGAAGATGCGCACCTTTCCGTCCTTTCCGCGGAAGGCCTTGAGGCCTTCAAAAGCATCCTGACCATAATGCAGACAGGTTGCCGCCATATGAAGTGTTATATTCTCATCGGCAGATACCTGAACCTCGCCCCATGCACCGTCCTTGTATATACAGCGCACATTGCCGTCGGTCTTGCGATAACCGAATCCAAGATTTGACCAATCCAAAGTTTCCATAGTCTATATTATTTTCTTTTGCGGCGCGAAGATACACATTTTACCCGACAATTGAAAAAAAAACCATCTTTACCTCTTAAATATAAGGAATTGCATAACGATGAATGCCACCACGCTCATTCAGACAGATTATCAAGCAACTCCTTTACCTCCTCGTCGACCTTGTAGAGTTTCCCACGACAGAACTGCACAAGTGCCGCAGCCTCCTTGAGCATTCCCGACAACTCGTCGATATCGAGTTTGCCACCTTGCACTGCGTTCATTATCTCTTCGAGGCGCATAACCGCCTGTGTATATGTCATATTATCCATATCATTTATCTATTTTATCCTTGACTGTACTTGTAAACTCACCGCCGGCGACCTCGGTTGTCACCTCATAGCCCGGTACGACATCATCAATTGAGCGCACCACCCTGCCGTTCACTCTGGTGATGCTGTACCCGAGAGACAATATACGTTCGGGGGAAGCCGCCTCAAGTGCCGCGTTGCACACATCCAACCTGTGTTGTTGTTCCTTTATGAGCATCTGTGCCGAGGAGAACACTGCCTGCAGAGAGGTCTGCAAACGCATTTTCTCCCCTTGCAGATAGAGTGCTGTAGCCATTGGCAGGCGCCCCAACAATCCCTGCAAGCGCTGTTGTTCGGCATCAATACGCAGCTGCACGCCTTGCACCACACCATGCATCATGTTTGTCATATATGTTTCCTGCTCAAGCATGGCATGGATAAGCAGTTCGGCAGCTGCCGTCGGAGTCTTTGCCCTTGTATGGGCCACCATATCCAACACACTCTCGTCACGCTGATGCCCGATACCCGTTATTATGGGAAGAGGAAACTGCGCGCAGTTGTTGGCAAGGTCGTATGTGTCAAAACAGCTCAATTCACTTGTCGCACCGCCGCCACGTATTATCACAACCACATCCCACATGTCAATATCAGCGGCAATGCGGTCAAGGGCCGATATTACTCCCTGTTCCACACCGCTGCCCTGCATCGGAGACTGGAAAAGATGCGGATAAAAGACAAAGCCATAGCGGTTGGAAGCCAACTGGTCGCAAAAATCGCCATAACCGGCAGCGGTAGCAGAAGATATCACAGCCACCCGCTGCGGCAGAAGAGGAAACGGGAGTTCTTTGTTGAGGTCGATGACACCCTCATCGGTGAGACGTTTTATCACAAGCATACGCTGACGCGCCATGTCACCCACCGTATATGCAGGTTCAATATCGCAGACATCAAGTGTGTAGCCATACAGCTCGTGGAAGCCCACCGATACCTGCAACAGCACCTTGAGCCCTGCCGCAAACGGTTCACCTGTCTGCTCCAAGAAATAGGGCCGCAACAACGAATATATCCGCGACCATATTGTACCACGAGCCTTGGCCACTAACTCCTGTGTAACCTCATCGCGTTGCACCAGTTCAATGTAACAATGACCGTTCGACGCTTCGCGCACCTCGCTCAGTTCGCCTGTCACCCAATATCGTGACGGCAAACCCTCGCTTACAGCCTGGCGCACCATGTTGTTGAGCGAATATAACGTAAACGGTTCTTCTATGCTATTCATTTATCCATTGGTTTATTCCACGTTGGTCGGCAATGAAAGCACCGCCTACGACCATGTTGCCACAATAAAAGACTGCCGACTGGCCCGGTGTTATCGCAGACACGGGTTCATGCAGATGCACTAGCCAACGTCCGTCGCTCACTTGACGCGGAGCGCCACAAGGCACTGCACGGCTACGGTAACGCACACGCACCTTAAGTTCGCCAGGCACAGCATCTACCCATTGCGGTGTCTCTACAAGCATGTCTTGTGTAAGCAGCTGCTCCTCACTACCGAGCATCACCGTATTCTTTGCTGCATTTATTTTTAGAACGTATGCAGGATGTCCAAGGGCGATACCGAGCCCCTTACGTTGTCCTATAGTGTAAAAAGGAAAGCCAGAATGCTTGCCCAGCACACGCCCTCCGCAGTCCACAAAAGAGCCGCCACTGTACCGTTCGTCTATACCCGGCACATTCATTCGCAGAAAATCGCGGTAGTCACCCGGGATGAAGCAGACCTCCATACTTTCGCCACTGTCGGCAACACATCGGTAACCACGTTCCTTGAGATACTCCACAACGCGCGGTTTCTCCCAACCGCCCAAAGGGAATATCACCCTCGAGAGTTGCTGTTGGGTAAGCCGCCAAAGGAAATAGCTCTGGTCCTTACGGTGGTCATCGCCGGTGAAAATATAATATTTCTCATCACCATTTTCCCCTTCACATTGTGCATGGCCCTTATCTGTTTTCTGTTTTACCTTTTCAGTTTTCACATAGTGTCCCGTCGCGATATATGTACAGCCGAGTCTGTCGGCCCACTCCTCGAGCAGACGGAATTTCACAAGAGGATTGCAGTTAACGCAAGGGTTCGGAGTATATCCTGCAAGGTAGCTGTCAATGAAAGGTTGCACGACAAGTTGTCTGAATTCATCGCGCACGTCGACGACATGATGTTTTATGCCAAGACGTGCCGCAAGCGCAGCCGCTGCATCCACCGCACCGAAACCGGAATCGCAGGTGACGAAAGTAAGACCTTCGACCCTGTAACCCTGCTCAAGAAGCATGCAGCACACTGCCGTACTGTCAATGCCTCCGCTCATTCCTACAAGAACACCCCTGTCCGTATTCATAAAATTGAAGAAACAGTTCTTATCTGTCAAAAAAAGTTCTAATTTTGCAATGCAAATATACACCAATTTTGCGATAGAAATCTGACTTTATATTTTTTTATGAACAACAATATATGAGCAACAATACAGGTAGAAAAGTTCCAACGGAGTTGGGAACAGAAAAAGTAAGCAAGCTACTCATACAGTATGCTATCCCTGCCATCATTGCACAGACCGCCGCATCGCTCTACAACATGATTGACAGCGTCTTCATCGGTCATATCCCCGATGTCGGTGCCGAAGCCATCTCGGGCCTCGCCACCACATTCCCGTTCATGAACCTCTCGGCAGCATTCGGCGCCATGGTCGGAGTGGGAGGTGCCACACAGCTGTCGGTACGCTTGGGACAGAGAGACTATGACTCGGCAAAGCACATTCTCGGCAATCTCGTCACACTCAACATTATCGTCGGAATACTTTTTGCCACAATATCGTTCATGTTCCTTGACGATATCCTTTTCTTCTTCGGTGCCAGTGAGGCGACATTACCCTTCGCAAGAAGTTTTATGGAAATAATCCTGCTCGGAAATGTAGTCACACACCTCTATTTCGGAATCAATGCCGCACTGCGTTCCTCGGGACACCCCAAACAGGCAATGTACGCGACAATAATCACTGTGGTGATGAATGTGATTCTTGCACCGCTTTTCATCTATGTCCTCGGTTGGGGAATCAGAGGCGCAGCCCTTGCTACCGTCCTTGCACAATGCATCACCCTCACTTGGCAGATCAGATTGCTCAGCAATCCTAACGAGCTCCTGCATCTGCAACGTGGTATCTACAAACTCAGGAAGAATATTGTCAAAGGTATCCTGAGCATAGGTATGTCGCCATTTTTCATCAATGCTGCGGCCTGTATCGTTGTCATCATCATAAACAAGGGCTTGCGTAACTATGGAGAGGACGGAGACGTATCAATAGCAGCATACGGAATCGCCAACCGCATGCAGTTCATCTTTGTCATGGTGGTACTTGGTCTCACGCAAGGCATGCAACCCATCGTAGGATACAACTACGGAGCCAAACGCCCTGACAGGGTAAAGAGTGCACTCATGCAGACAATATTCTGGGCTACACTGGTGACAACATTAGGTTTCATCATATGCGAGTTCATGCCCGAGACTGTTGCCAAGGCGTTCACCACCGATCCTAAGCTTATTGAACATGCGGCATGGGCAATGCAGGTAATGTGTACATTCATGCCTTTCATTGGATTCCAGCTTGTAACAACCAACTTCTTCCAGAGTGTAGGTCTGGTTAACAAGTCAATATTCCTCTCACTTACCCGTCAGGTACTCCTGCTGATACCGCTTTTGCTCATTCTACCCCTTTTCATCGGGGAGAAAGGAGTATGGTACAGCATGCCTGTCTCGGATATTATAGCAGCCATCCTTACTGTAGTGATGCTCATATTGCAGTTCCGTCAATGGAACAGGGAAGGCATAGAAAAAACCACATTAAAAGTCTAAATTATGGAGAGATTCGTGATTTCAATAGGCCGCGAGCTTGGCAGCGGTGGCAAAGAGATAGCAGAAAAAGTGGCAACACGCCTTGGCATAAAGTTCTATGACAGGAAGCTGCTTGAGGTGGCAGCACGCGAGAGCGGACTCGACACAACCGTATTCGAGAATGCAGACGAGCGCGAGTCACACACCTTTGCCGGCAACATTTTCAGCATACACGGAGCCATCACCGATATATTCATCGGCGGCAGCTGCATGAATGCCGACCAGCTATTTGCCATACAGAGCGAGGCCATACGTGACCTTGCAGAGCGCGAGAGTTGTGTTATAGTAGGCCGCTGCGCAGAGTATGTGCTCCGCGACCATCCGCACAAAGCAAGCATTTTCATCACTGCAGATTACGAGGACCGTGTAAGATACGTGATGAACCATGACAATGTGGACCGCACACAGGCCATCTTAACAATAGAGAAAGGCGACAAGCGCCGCCGCAGCTATCACGACTACTACGCAACCACCCGTTGGGGCGAGGCACGTTGCTATGACCTGTGCATCAATTCGTCACATTTCGGCATAGAAGGAACAACTGATTTCATCTGCAACTACATCAAAAAACGCTTCGGTATATGAAACGCATAGGCCTGTTGTCGGACACCCACAGCTGGTGGGACGACAGATACCTGATACACTTTGCCGATTGCGACGAGATCTGGCACGCGGGAGACATAGGCAGCGAACTTGTAATAAAGCAGCTTGAGGCACGCTGTCCCGTACGTGCCGTATGCGGCAACATAGACGGACAAGAGATACGAAGCAGGTTCGGCGAGGTACTGAAATTCAAGGTCGAGGAGTGCAATGTCATAATGACACACATTGGCGGTTACCCGGGCAAGTACAGCCCGGCGATACGCGGCAGCATTTACAGGGAACGTCCTCAACTGTTCATAGCAGGACACTCCCACATACTCAAGGTAATGTATGACGACATTGTCGGCTGCCTGCACATAAACCCCGGTGCTGCAGGCCGTCAAGGGTGGCAACAGGTGCGCACACTTGTAAAGTTCATCATTGACGGCAAGGACATCAAAGAACTGGAAGTCATAGAACTGCAATAGCTGCACGACAAGTTCTTTATCTATAATCCTTCAATAACCTCTGCAATTGTTGTCGGGTAAAGAAAATACGGCTTTTCACCGTGCCGAGCGGCAAGCCCAACCTGTCGGCAATCTCACGGTACTTGAACCCTGAGAGGTGCATAAGGAAAGGGATGCGGTAGTCACGCGGCAGACTGTGCACCACCCTGAAAATTTCCTTGCTGTCATAATTGTTTTCAGTTGAATAGTTCTCGAACTCACGTGGCTGGTTAATATGGAAAAGGTTGTCGGTGTGGTCCACGAATGTCTGATCACGTACCTCCTTCCGGTAGTTGTTGATGAAGATATTTCTCATTATGGTATATACCCACCCTTTGAAATTGGTATCCGGGGTATATTTGTCCATATTACCAAGCGCCTTCAAGGACGTCTCCTGCAATAAATCATTCGCCTCCTCTTTATCTGCTGTCAGCTTGTAGGCAAAGCGTTGCAGCTCCGACTGCACCTCGAGCAGATCTCTCCTAAACTTTGCAGTATCCAACTCTTTATATGTTTAATTGTTGTTGCACGGTATCTCCGCATATAGACAATAAACAAATAACCATACTGCTTTGTTCACAGCATACAAAAAGTCCGTGAGGAAAATTCCCACGGACTTTCGTAATATTTATATGTTATATCAGATATTCGCGATACGCATTATGTCGGCAAACACGCCTGCCGCAGTAACACTTGCACCGGCACCGTATCCCTGGATGAGCATCGGATACTCCTTGTAGCGCTCTGTCGTGAGCAGGACAATATTGTTGCTTCCCTCAAGATGGTAGAAAGGATGACGCTCGTCAACCTTGCTGAGCGATACGCTTCCTTTGCCGTTATCGTAGCGCGCGATAAAACGCCAATGCTTCTTCTCGGCAACCAGCTGCTGACGCTCCTTCTCGAACTGCCCGTCGAGCTGCGGGAGCTTTGCCCAGAAGTTCTCGATACTGCCGTCAAAGAGTTCCTGCGGGATGAAGAGATTCGCCTCAACATCCTCCTGCTCTATAGAATAGCCAGCCTCACGCGCAAGGATGACAAGCTTTCTTATCACATCCTTTCCGCAAAGGTCGATACGCGGATCGGGTTCGCTGTAACCCTTCTCCTGTGCCAGACGGACAGCCTCGCTCAATGGAATATCACGGCTGAGCACGTTGAATATGAAGTTCAGTGTACCGCTCAACACAGCCTCAATCTTCAGAATCTTGTCGCCACTGTTGATGAGGTCATTAATGGTATTGATGATTGGCAAACCGGCACCTACGTTTGTCTCGAAGAGGAATTTGATGTTACGCTGGCGTGCAATGTGCTTCAGTCTGCTGTATGTAGCGTAGTCGCTTGATGCGGCAATCTTGTTTGCTGCAACCACGTTGATGTTGTGTGACAGAAGATCGGCATAAAGCGATGCCACCTCCCCGTTTGCAGTACAATCCACAAACACAGGATTGAAGATATTCATATGTATTATCTCATCGCGAAGGCGCTGGATATCGCACTCTTTGCTTGCGTTGAGAGCCGCACGATAGTTGGTGAGTTCAAGCCCCTCGCGGTCAAATATTGCATGACGGCTGTTCGCGATACCGACTATGTTCAGTTTGAGACTATGTTCCTTCTTTAGTTTCTCCTGCTGTGAAGCAATCTGCTCTATAAGGCTACTGCCCACAGTACCGATACCGCATATAAAGAGGTTAAGCACCTTGTACTCGGACAGGAAGAACGAGTCGTGGATTACGTTGAGCGTCTTGCGCAAAAGACTTGCCTCAATCACAAACGAGATATTAGTCTCCTGGCCACCCTGGGCACAGGCAATGACATTGATACCGTTGCGTCCGAGTGTCTGGAAGAGTTTACCTATTATACCTGCGTTGTGACGCATATTCTCACCCACGATTGCTACGGTCGAGAGTTCCGACGTTGCACGCACGCTCTCCATAAGACCCATAGAAATCTCTTTCTCGAATTCCTTATTGAGCACCTCGCAAGCCTTCTCGGCATCGACATGACGCAAGCCGAGTGACGTACTGTTCTCCGATGAAGCCTGGGCTACAAGGAAGACACTGATGTTGGCATTTGCAAGAGTGCGGAAAATACGCTGGTTGACACCCACGATACCCACCATACCCAATCCTTGAACTGTCAGCAGATCGGTATCATTGATGCTTGATATACCCTTGATGAGCCGTCCTTCGTCCTCACTATGGTCATCGATGACGGTACCCGCAGCCTCGGGATTGAAAGTATTCTTTATCTTGATGGGGATATTCGCCTTGAAGACAGGATATATCGTAGGCGGATACACGACCTTGGCACCGAAGTTGCAGAGCTCGGTGGCCTCGACATAACTCAAGTGCCCGATGGTATATGCATTGTTTATGACGCGTGGATCGGCAGTCATGAAACCGTCCACGTCGGTCCATATCTCAAGACAATCGGCCTTCAAGGTAGCTGCAATGACTGCAGCCGTATAGTCACTGCCGCCACGGCCCAGATTGGTAATCTCATCATTGTCCTTATCCTGGGCAATGAATCCCGGAACCACAATCACCTGCTCATTGCCATTATCAAAATGTTCGTGTATAAGCCTGTCGGTAAGCTCGTCGGCAAGGATATATTTGCCGTGCTTTGTCTCGGTCTTTATGAAGTTACGGGCATTGTAACGCACCGCACCTGTTATAAGGGATGTGACAATGCGGCTCGAGATTCTCTCACCATAGCTGACAATGGTAGCTTCAGACTTTGGCACAAGGTTGTTGATGAGCGCCAGTCCCTGATAGATGTTGTTCAGTTCGTTAAGCAGGACATCAACCTCCTGCAACAACGCACTGCGCTTATCATTGTCAGATATTATGGCATTTATGAGGTCATGATGACGTGACACGATTTCCTGGAACTCCCTGTTAAAATCGTTATCACCGTTTACAGCCATATTGGCAGTCTTGATGAGTTTGTCAGTTATGCCACCCAGAGCCGACACCACAACAATAATCTTTTCGTTGGCAGCTGCAGACTCGACAATACTTTTGAGATTTAATATACTGTTTACGGAACCTACGGATGTTCCGCCGAATTTCATTACTTTCATTTGCTGTTGTTTAGCACGGTTTTATTTTCAAGTCGCAAATTTACTCTTTTTATACAAGAAACTATTTTAATTTTATTTAAAAATAAGCAGCAACTTCAAAAAGTATAACACATAAACAGAGACATTATGAAAAACAGGAACATCAGCAAAGATCCGGTCCGCATCCGCACTAAGAAAATTTCCAACGGTTGCCAGTCCATCTATCTTGATATTTATCGTAACGGAGTACGTGACTATGAATTCCTCAAACTCTATCTCATTCCGCCGACAGACAGCTATGCCCGTATGCAGAACAAGGCAACAATGAGAGCCGCCTGTGCCATAAAGACAAAACGTACAATAGAAATCGCCAACGAGAAAGCCGGCATACAGCAGGTACATAAAAGAATCACATTGCTGCGATGGATGCAGACCTATAGGGATGAACAAGCGAAGCGTGGACGGAAATGTATCGGGCAACTCAACCGTACCATCGCTCTCCTTGCGGAATATGGAGGAAAAAGGAGGCTGTTGCGGGAAGTTGACATGGAATTCGGGTTGGGGTTCATATATTACCTTACCGAGGTGTACCGTACCGTATACCACAAACCGGTAACAAAAACAACGGCACTAGACTACTACCGCGGGCTTTGCAGCGCACTGAACGCAGCCGTACGTGCCGGTGAAATCAGAGAGAACCCATTGAACAAGATAGAGAGCATCAACAAGATAAAGATTCCGGAGAGCCGCCGCGAATATCTGACCATAGACGAAGTAAAACAGCTTATAGCGACCCCTTGCAGGATGCACAATGTGAAGCAGGCCTATCTGTTCTCATGCTTTTGCGGATTGAGAATAAGTGATATAGAGGCACTACGTCGTGAAAACATCGAGGAAGAGCAGGGGAAAACCCGACTGAACATCATCATGCGCAAGACCAAAACCCCGCTCTATCTTCCGCTATCCCGACAAGCACTCAAATGGATGCCTGACGGCTATATTACATTTGAGCCGGGAGAACGGCTCTTTAAGCTTCCATCGCGTACATACGGCAATGCCATCCTCAAACAATGGAGCTGCGCCGCCGGCATCAACAAGCATATAACCTACCACACCGCACGACACACTTTCGCCACAATGATGCTCACTCTGGGTGCCGACCTCTACACTACTTCAAAATTGCTGGGGCACAGCGAAGTAAGGACGACCCAAGTCTATGCACGCATAATAAACAAGAAGAAAGACGATGCAGTGAATCTTGTGAATGAAGTGTTTGAATAAAAAGCCGATATCCGGTTACCTTTCATTTTTACAGAGCTATTTTACAATTTTGCAAGTAGAGCTGCTTTTTTATATTTTTTGCTTTCAAGTGACAGACATTAATACTAAATTTGCGAAAACTATTTAACATTTAAAAGTTTTGCCATATATGAAAATTTCCATAAGTCCACAATACGAGCATCTACGTGGGGATATATTGAAGGTTGTCACCGGAGATTATATTGCAAGCAAGGTCTATTGCCACAAACGCAATGTGGTTGAGAAAGTATGCATGCAAGGTAAGGATTATGTGGTCAAGACATACAAACGTCCGAATTTCTTTAACAGACTGGCATACACCTATTTACGGAAATCAAAAGCAAAAAGGGCTTTCTTGAACGCGCTCCATTTATTGGAACTTGGCATTGAGACGCCTGCACCTGTCGCATACATAGAGATATACAATAAAGGACTATTCAGCAAGGGATATTTCATATCGGAGCATGTCCCGTACCACACTTTGGACGAGGCATTCAAGAATAAGTCTCCCGAGGGTCACGACCTGCGTCTAAGAACCCAATTTATGGAATTCTCACTCTCGCTGCACAAAAAGAAAGTATTGCCATTGGACTTTAATAGCGGTAATATTTTTTACTATTTTGACACAGAGAAGGAACGCTATAATTTTGCTCTTACGGACATCAACCGTATGCAGTTCGGCAAAACACCTTCTACATATGCCGTGATGCGTTCCTTTGAACAATTGGGTGTACCTGCAGACGGACTTTACAAGTTAGCACTATACTACAGTTCCCAAAAAGGCAGCGACCTTGAATATTCAATGTTCATATTCCTTTTCCATCGCCTCTGCAACCGCATCAAACATCTACTCAAGAGCAAGGCGAAAGCAAAGCATTGACAACATTTAGCCATCAGGTGAAATCAGGAAACAATACAGGGCGCACTGAAATATAATCAGTGAGGAGGCTTGTAATATTGGTTTTCTTTGCTACATTTGTAGGTATACTGCATTTGAGCGGTTCCGGATTGTTCATAAAAGCAACACGAATCACCTACAAATATAAAACCCATATGAAAAGACCTGCAATCATCTTATTAGCCGTTGCAGTTACATTGTCAGCATCTTGTACAGCACAAGAATACGAAAGCAGACGACCTTCGCCCGAAAAAAGGCTGTTCATTTCCAAGGCTGTTGAGTCAAAAATTATTGAGGTTATAGGACTTCTTGACAATAAGAGACTTGCATGGATGTTCGCAAACTGCTTCCCGAACACTCTTGACACAACCATACACCCAAACGGAGATGATGACACGTTCGTGTACACAGGTGACATACACGCAATGTGGTTGAGGGACTCAGGTGCGCAGGTGTGGCCTTACCTGCAACTGATCAACAATGACTCCGAGCTGAAAAAACTGATTGCAGGAGTCATTAATCGCCAGTTCAAGTGCATATGCATAGACCCGTATGCCAACGCTTTTTACAAAGAGCCCGACAAAGTAGGCGAATGGGCAAAAGACAAGACCGACATGAAGCCGGGAGTGCACGAGAGAAAATGGGAGATTGACTCCCATTGCTACCCCATTAGGCTTGCATACGAATATTGGAAAATCACGGGCGACACATCCATTTTCTCTGAAACATGGTTAGAGGCAATCCAGCTCACACTCAAGACATTCCGTGAGCAACAAAGAAAAGACGGTGTGGGCCCTTACACATTCCTCAGGGTTACTGACCGCACCTTTGACACATTGAGCAACCGCGGCAGCGGCACCCCCGTAAACCCTGTAGGTCTTATCGCATCAGCGTTCCGCCCGTCTGATGATGCTACCACATTCCAGTTCCTTGTACCGTCGAATTTCTTTGCAGTGACCTCTCTGCGCAAGGCTGCAGAGATCTTGACCGAAGTGAACGGCCGCAAAGAACTCGCCGACAGTTGCCTTGAACTCGCCAAGGAGGTGGAGGATGCACTCAAGAAGTATGCGACATATAATCACCCTGAATTCGGTACGATATACGCATTTGAAGTTGACGGATTCGGCAACCACATGCTGATGGACGACGCCAACGTTCCGAGCCTTCTGGCAATGCCATACTTGGGCGATGTTGACATCAACGACCCCATATACCAGAACACCCGCCGTTTCGTGTGGAGCGAGAGCAACCCCTATTTTTTCCGCGGCAAGGTAGCTGAAGGCATCGGCGGACCACACATCGGCTACGACATGGCATGGCCCATGAGCATCATGATGAAAGCATTCACAAGCCAGGACGGCGAGGAAATCAAATGGTGCATCGAAACACTCATGAAGACCGACGCCGGAACCGGCTTCATGCACGAATCGTTCAACGTGAACAACCCCAAGGATTACACACGCTCCTGGTTCGCATGGCAGAACGGGCTTTTCGGAGAGCTCATACTCAAAATCATCGAAGACGGCAAAATAGAGATTCTCAACAGCATAGACATCAAATGATATGAAACGTTATTTTTCGGTGCTGCTTCTGCTACTGACATGGCTCACAAGCCCCGCACAAAGCAGCTTCATTGTGGGAGATTACAACATAAGGTACAACAACCCCGAAGATGCAAAGAAGGGTGCCGCATGGGCCGACCGCCTGCCCCACATCTGCGACATGGTCAACTATGAAGGATGGGACATCTTCTGTGCGCAAGAGGTTCTTGACGACCAGTTACAGGACCTGTTGAAAGGGCTTGACGGCTATGACCACATAGGCGTAGGGCGCATTGACGGCAAAAAGGCAGGCGAGTATGCTCCAATCCTTTACCGCAAGAGCAGGATGCGTTGTATAAGCAACGGCAACTTCTGGCTGTCGGAGACACCCGACGTCGTCGGCTCTAAAGGATGGGATGCCGACCAAAGGAGAATATGCACATGGGGACTTTTCGAGGACAAGAGCACCAAATGGCAGTTCTGGGTATTCAACCTGCATCTTGACCACGTGGGATGGGTAGCACGACGCGAGAGCGCGAAGCTTGTACTCACAAGGATTGAAGAGATGTGCGACGGCAAGCCCTACATACTTACCGGTGATTTCAATGTTGACCAGGACGACGAGATATACGGGATTCTCGTTGAATCGGGGAAACTTGTGGACACCCACGACGTCGCGAAGCACCGCATGGCAAAGAACGGTACAATAAACAGCTTCAAAACAGAACGTTACACCAAGAGCCGCATAGACCATATATTCGTCTCACCGGATTTCACCACACACGGATACGGCATACTCACATACCACTATTGGGCGCCGGCAAAGGAAGGAGAAAAAGAGTACAAGCCTCATGTGCTTTCAGACCACTACCCTGTAGAGGTACGCCTGGAGCTGCCCAGATACCGGGCTCCACAGGACTGGGCACAATACGGCAACTATGAAAAGAAGAACAGCGAGACAAAAAAGCCTGAAGTTGTCTTCATGGGAAACTCCATCACAAGCAACTGGTACCGTTTCCACCCCGAATTCTTCCATGAGAACAACTATGCAGGGCGCGGCATAAGCGGCCAGGTGACAGCACAGATGCTTGCAAGGTTCCGCTCCGATGTCATTGACCTGAAACCCGACAAAGTGGTTATTCTTGCCGGCACAAACGACATTGCAATGAACCAGGGATATGTATCAATCGAACATATCTTCGAGAACATCGTCTCAATGGCAGAACTTGCGGTACACAATGACATTGAAGTAGTATTGTGTTCCGTTCTTCCTGCCGACAGATTCTCCTGGTCGTGGGAGATATCAAGTGAAAGGGCAAAAGCTTCAATCAAGGAGCTCAATGACTTGCTCCGCACGTATGCCAAGGAAAATGACCTTGAATATGCAGATTATTATTCGGCAATGGCCGACGAGAACCTTGCTCTGAAGAAAGAGTACCAACAGGATGCCGTGCACCCCAACAAGGCCGGTTATCTTGTCATGGAGGAGATTATACAGGCAATACTCAAGAAATAAAACACTACAGATATGAGAAAAACAGCAATTCTTTTGATTTCACTCTTTCTCGGCGGCCTTGCCTGCGCACAGGAATTTGTCACATACAAGGAGGCCAAGGACCCTATAAAGGTATCGGACAGGAGCAAGGCCCTGTGGAAACAGGCCGGTAAACTCAATGCACAGTGGGTTTCGGCCGACTCTTTATACTCACGCAGTGAAGTCCCCGTGGAAAGTGGCGTGGATGTACGCATACTTGAAGGCTGGCGAGGAGAGAGAGTGTCCGCACAGCTGTTACTGTGGACAGGTAAGGGGGTTGACAGAGTAAGATGCGAGGTCAAGGATTTCAAATCGACAGACGCAGAATTGCCTTCGGAAATTGCCAAGGCACGTTTTGTACGCTACACCATTGCCGACCAGGGCGGATATGACTGCCGTTGTGAACGCGGCCCAAAGCACAAGAGTTTCCTCGCACCCGACATGATTGACTCCCTTGAGGTATTCAATATGGAACCGAACACCGTGCGCCCCGTGTGGATTACAATAAACATACCACAGGATGCAAAACCGGGCAAATACAGCACTGAGATTGTCGTTACAGCCAAAGGTGCCGGCAAGATCAGGCTGCCGCTAGAGCTTGAGGTAATTGGGCAGACACTCCCTGAATATGACGAATGGAGTTTTCATCTTGACCTATGGCAGCACCCGTCGGCAGTAGCCCGTGCGCAGGAACTTGAGATGTGGAGCGACGAGCATTTCGAAGCCATCAGACAACAGATGCAGCTGCTTGTCGAGGCAGGGCAGAAGGTCATTACCACCACCCTGAACCGCGACCCTTGGGGCTCGCAGACCTTCGACGACTATGAGGACATGATTATCTGGACAAAAGCCAAAGACGGCAGCTGGAGTTTCGACTACACTGTCTTTGACCGCTATGTGGAGCTGATGATGGGTCTGGGTATCAACAAGCAGATAAACTGCTACTCGATGCTACCGTGGAACAACCGCATGAACTGGTACGAGAACAACAACTTCAAGGTTTCGTCTGTCAGTCCGAAGAGCGCACGCTACGAGGAGATGTGGGGTGCATTCCTTACGGATTTTGTAAGACACCTGAAAGAAAAAGGATGGTGCGGAATAACAAACATTGCAACTGACGAACGCTCACCCGAGGAGATGGAGATTGTTATAAAACTCATTGAGAAATATGCACCAGAACTTGGCTTTGCAATGGCAGACAACCATGCATCGTACCGCCGCATACCCAACATCAGGGACTGCAGTGTAGCGCAACGACAGCTCTACCTCACACAGGAGGAGATTGATGAACGCAGGGCAAAAGGACACGTAACCACATTCTATGTATGTTGCAGCACATATTTTCCCAACAGTTTCACATACTCGCAACCATGGGAGTCGGAACTTCTGAACTGGCACGCTATCTCAAAGGATTATGACGGACAGCTGCGTTGGGCATACAACTCATGGCCCGACCGTCCCGAATATGACTCAAGGTTCAGGACCATGGCATCGGGCGATACCTATCAGGTTTACCCATACGCACGCACCTCAATGCGTTTCGAGCGTATGATTGACGGCATTGAGGATTATGAGAAGATAATGATTCTGCGCGCAAAGTATGCCGACAAGAAGGAGGTGCTTGCTCCACTGGAAAAGAAACTCGATGAGATGGCAGGAATGAAACTGACCGACACCAACCTCCCATGGCACAGAACCCTTCAGGAGGCCAAAGCACTGCTATACTCAATTTCAAAAGAACTGGCGGAATAACAAGGAACTATGAAAAGAATTACAAAACTGGCTACAATCATAATCCTGTGCATGACAGCCTCATTTGCTAAAGCACAAGAGTACTCCATAGCATCACCCGACGGTAAGATAAAGGTCACCGTATCGCTTGCCGACGGTATAACATACGAAGTGCACTATGGCAATGAGCCAGTGCTTGCCGATTGCCGCATGTCACTTAACGTCAACGGCAAAGTGCTCGGTTCTGCGCCATCATTGAAAAGCGTGAGCCGCAAATCGGTAGACAGGGTGAAACACCCGTTCCTGCATTTTAAATATTCTGAGGTTCCCGACAGGTTCAACCAGATGACACTGAAGATGAAAGGCGGCTATTCCGTTGAGTTCAGAGCATACGACGACGGCATAGCCTACCGTTTCGTTACGGATTTGGGTGGCAAGATAGAAATAGAGAATGAGGATATCAGTATATTCTTCCCCGAGGAGACCGACCTTGTACTGCAGCAGTGCGACAGGTTCAGGACATCATACGAGGAGCGGTACACCTTTGTCAAGGCAAGCGAATGGAAAGAGTCACAGAAGATGGCGCACTACCCCATCCTTGCCATCACCGCCAAAGGCACAAAGGTGCTAATGAGCGAATCGGACCTCATCGACTACCCGGCAGCATTCTTCCGTAGCAACGATGCCAACGGCTTCACGGCTGTGTTCCCCAAGGTACCTGCAAAGGAGATACCGCGTAGCGACAAGAGCAATGATATCCTGTTGCGAGAAAAGTACATTGCAAAGACCGATGGTACCAGGGAGTTCCCGTGGCGTTACTTCGTGATTACAACCGATGAGGCCGGGCTGGTAGAGACAACGATGACCTGCCGTCTTGCCCGCGATTGCAAGCTTGACGACGTGTCGTGGATTAACCCGGGGCAGGCAAGTTGGGAATGGTGGAACGGAGCAATCCCATATGGCCCTGACGTTGATTTCAAGGCAGGCCTGAATGTAGAGACCTACAAATACTTCATGGACTTCGCATCCAAATACGGCATCCGCTACATTGTGATGGACGAAGGATGGGCAAAAGACAATATGGACCCGTTCACCCCTAACCCCGACTGCGACCTGCACGAGATTATTGCACACGGCAACAAGGTGGGTGTGGGAGTCATATTGTGGCTCACCTGGAGATGTGTAGAGGAGAACCCCGGACTTTTCGCAAAATTTGCCGAATGGGGAGTGAAAGGCGTAAAGATTGATTTTATGGACCGCAGCGACCAGTGGATGGTCAATTTCTATGAAAGGACCGTCAAGGAGGCCGCAAAGCATAAGCTTTTTGTGAACTACCACGGTGCATACAAGCCCGCAGGATTGGAATACATGTACCCCAACCTGCTCTCTTACGAGGGTGTCACAGGAATGGAGCAGATGGGAAACTGCAAGCCCGAGAACAGCATATACCTTCCTTTCATACGCAATGCCGTAGGTCCCATGGAATACACCCCTGGAGCGATGAACAGCATGCAGCCCGATAACTATTCGGCACGACGTCCGAACTCCGGCGGCATCGGCACACGCGCCTACCAGATGGCACTGTTTGTGGTATTCGAGTCGGGCTTGCAGATGCTTGCCGACAACCCCACACTGTACTATAACAATGACGACTGCACAAGATTCATAACCTCAGTACCGCAGCTGTGGGACGACACAAAAGTACTCTCGGCAAAATTGGGAGAACACCTTGTAGTGGCAAAGCGCAGTGGGGACGAATGGTTCATCGGAGGCATCAGTGCCGAGCACAAGGAGCCCATAGAGCTGGATGTGCCGCTCTACTTCCTGCCCGAGGGCAGGAACCTTACCATAACCTCGTTCGAGGACGGCATAAACGCCGACCGCCAGGCAATGCATTACGCAAAGAAGAGCAGGGAGGTGCACAAAGGCGACACAATAAGAATAAGGATGATGCGCAACGGAGGATACGCGGCAGTCATAAAGTAAGCCCTCCTTATTAAGCCACAAGACCCCATTTCACTTAATTTACTTAAAATTATGTAAGGTGGGGTTATTTTTTTGCTTTATTCAAAAATTGTTGTAAGTTTGCTAATTGAAAAAATGCACCGTGAGACAAACGTTGTATGCTCAAAACCTTAATAAAATTATTATGGAAAAAGAGAGGCTTTTTAGCGAATTCTCGCCTGTATCGTCAGAGAATTGGAAAAACAAGATTGTAGAGGACCTGAAGGGTGCCGACTACGACAAGAAAATGATTTGGAGAACGGGAGAGGGGTTCAACGTGAACCCGTTCTACCGCAAGGAGGACTTGCCCGAGGGATGCGGCACTGCTGCTCCCGGAGAGTTTCCCTACACCCGAGGCAACAGTTGCTGCAACAACTGGCTCATACGCCAGAGCATAAACATTGCCGATGCGGCCGAGGCCAACGCCAAGGCACGCAAGATGATTGAGGACGGTGTAACATCAATCGCATTCAAGGTAAGGGGCAAACTGGTGACTCCTGAATATATACCGGCCCTGCTCGACGGCATCGATGCCGAAAAGGTTGAGCTGAGTTTCAATGTATGCGTGAACAAGACAATGGCGTTCGCTGCAATGCTGGCAGATTACTACAAAGAGAAAGGTTTTGACCTTGAGAAGGTAAGGGGCACGATAGAATATGACCCTATCGGCAAGGAGCTCCATACAGGCAAAGTAATAGAGAATTACGCAGACAACATAAAAGGACTTGTTTCAACGCTTGAGGAGCTTCCACGCTACCGTTGCGTTGCCGTGAACAGCGTAAGGCTCAACGATGCCGGAGCATACATAACACAGGAACTCGCATACGCCCTTGCATGGGGTAACGAGTATATGCAGGCCATGACAGAGGCCGGAATTCCTGCCGGAAAGGCCGCAAAAAGAATCAAGTTCAACATGGGAATTTCAAGCAATTTCTTCATGGAGATTGCAAAGTTCCGCGCCGCACGCACATTGTGGGCAAAGATTGTGGAGCAGTATGAGCCCGAGTGCAGATGTGCATGCAAGATGATTATACACGCCGAAACATCAAAGTTCAACCTCACACTCTTTGACCCGTACGTGAATATGTTGCGTACACAGACCGAGGCGATGAGTGCTGCTATCGCAGGCGTTGAGGCAATAACAGTGACTCCATACGACTCGGTATATGAGACACCGACTGAGTTTGCCGAGCGCATAGCGAAGAACCAGCAACTGATTCTCAAGCATGAGAGCCATCTTGACAAGGTTGCCGACCCAGCCGGAGGCTCATATTACATAGAGAGCCTTACTGCATCAATAGCAACAGAGGCATGGAGGCAGTTCCTCGCCATTGAGGAGGCCGGCGGTTTCCACAAGGCTGTTAAAGAGGGCCGCATAAAAGCCGAGGTAGAGGGTGCGGGAGATAACCGCCGCACAGCCCTTGCAAAACGCAAGGAGATTCTGCTTGGTACGAACCAGTACCCCAATTTCAGCGAGACAAGCGACGGCCGACGTCCAGTGGGCAAGTGTTGCAACTGCGGTTGCCACAGCCAGGAGAATGAGGCTATGACATTGACAACAAAACGATTGGGCGAGGAGTTCGAGCAGTTACGTTTGGCCACCGAAGAGAGCGGACGCAGACCAAAGGCATTCATGCTTACAATAGGTAACCTTGCCATGCGCCAGGCAAGAGCACAGTTCTCTTGCAACTTCCTTGCAACAGCAGGATATGAAGTTATCGACAACCTCGGCTTCAAGAGTGTTGAAGAGGGTGTAGAGGCTGCCCTCAAGGCAAATGCCGACATCGTAGTCATATGCTCAAGCGATGACGAATATGCCGAATATGCAATCCCTGCATACAATGCAGTGAAGGATAAGGCGATATTCATTGTTGCCGGTGCACCTGCATGCAGCGAGGAGTTGCAGAAGGCAGGCATCGAAAACTTCATACACGTGAGAGTGAATGTGCTTGAGACGCTCAAGGCGTTGAATGCAAAGTTGGGTATCAAGTAACATACGTACAGCCATGAGAAAAGATTTCAGAAACATAGATATTTTCAGTGCAGCCACAACAACTTGCTGCACAAAGGCAGAAGGCAATGACAACAACCTTTGGGAGACACCCGAACAGATAAAGGTCAAGCCTGTATACAGTGCCGAGGATCTCAAGGATATGGAACATCTTGACTATGCAGCCGGTATTCCGCCGTTCCTGCGTGGTCCCTACTCCATGATGTATGTTTTCCGCCCTTGGACCATACGCCAGTATGCAGGATTCTCTACAGCCGAGGAGAGCAACGCCTTCTACCGCCGCAATCTGGCATCGGGACAGAAGGGCCTTTCCGTTGCGTTTGACCTCCCTACACACCGCGGATATAACCCCGACAACGAACGTGTGGTTGGCGACGTGGGAAAGGCAGGTGTATCAATCTGCTGCATGGAAAACATGGAGCAGCTGTTCGACGGCATCCCGTTGAACAAGATGTCGGTATCAATGACCATGAACGGTGCTGTACTGCCGGTGCTCGCATTCTACATCAACGCGGCGCTTGAGCAGGGAGCGAAGCTCGAAGAGATGGCCGGTACAATCCAGAACGACATCCTAAAGGAGTTCATGGTGCGTAACACCTACATTTACCCGCCTGCATTCTCAATGCGCATAATCGGAGACATCTTTGCATATACATCACAGAAGATGCCTAAGTTCAACTCCATATCAATCAGCGGCTACCATATGCAGGAGGCAGGAGCATCGGCAGACATCGAGCTTGCATATACCCTTGCCGATGGACTTGAGTACGTGCGCACAGGTGTTGAGGCAGGCATTGACATTGATGCCTTCGCACCACGTCTCTCGTTCTTCTGGGGAATAGGCATGAACCCGTTCATGGAGATTGCAAAGATGCGCGCGGCACGTATGCTGTGGGCAAAGATCATTAAGCAGTTCAACCCCAAGAACCCAAAATCAATGGCACTGCGCACACACTGCCAGACATCGGGTTGGTCGCTCACCGAGCAGGACCCGTTCAACAATGTGGGCCGCACCGTCATTGAGGCGATGAGCGCTGCCATGGGACATACACAGTCACTGCACACCAATGCGCTTGACGAGGCTATCGCATTGCCGACAGACTTCTCGGCACGTATTGCACGCAACACACAGATATACCTTCAGGAGGAGACAAACATATGCCGCGTTGTAGACCCGTGGGGCGGTTCATACTATGTCGAAAGCCTGACACAGGAGATTGCCGACAAGGCATGGAAACTAATCCAGGAGATTGAAGAGCTCGGCGGTATGGCAAAGGCCATTGAAACAGGCATTCCGAAGATGCGTATCGAAGAGGCTGCTGCACGCACACAGGCACGCATCGACAGCGGCAAGCAGGTTATTGTAGGTACCAACGCATACAGCCTCGCCGAGGAAGAGCCTATCGACATCCTTGAGATTGACAACACCGCAGTACGCGAGGAGCAGCTGGCAGCCATCGCACGCAACCGTGCAGGACGCGACGAGGAAGCAGTCAAGGCCGCACTTGCAAAGATTACCGAGTATGCACGCAGCGGCGAGGGCAACCTGCTGGAGGCTGCCGTTGAAGCGGCTCATGTTCGCGCTACATTGGGAGAGATTTCCGACGCTTGCGAGGAAGTTGCAGGACGTTACAAGGCAATAATCAGAACTATTTCGGGAGTGTATTCAGCAGAAAGCAGGAACGACGAGCACTTTGAGAAGGCTTGCCGTTTGACAGAGGAGTTTGCAAAGAGAGAGGGCCGTCGTCCTCGAGTCATGATTGCCAAGATGGGTCAGGACGGTCACGACCGCGGAGCGAAGGTAGTAGCAACGGGATATGCTGACTGTGGCTTTGACGTTGACATGGGCATGCTGTTCCAGACACCGGCCGAGGTTGCACGTCAGGCTGTGGAGAACGATGTTCACATTGTGGGCGTATCTTCACTTGCAGCAGGTCACAAGACCCTTGTTCCGCAACTAATTGCCGAGCTTGAGAAACTTGGCCGTGGCGACATTATGGTATGTGCCGGCGGTGTAATCCCTGCACAGGACTATGACTTCCTGTACAAAGCAGGTGTAGTTGGCATATTCGGCCCCGGTACAAGCGTATCGAAGGCAGCTTGCGAGCTGATGAACATTCTGCTTGCCGAGTAAGTGAATGATAGTAATCTGTCCGTCGGCTTGTAAACCTGTCGGACTAACGAATAACAAGAATGAGGACGACATTACCGGTCGCCCTCATTCATACTGAAAATTTAGAGGAGAAATAGAATGATTGTCTGTATAGCCGAGAAGCCGAGTGTGGCAAAGGAGATAGCGGATGTTTTGGGAGCGAGGAGCCGGCGCGACGGTTACTACGAGGGCAACGGGTATCAGGTGACCTGGACCTTCGGACACCTGTGCACGCTCAAGGAGCCTCATGACTACACCCCGATGTGGCAGAGATGGAGCCTCAGCAGCCTGCCCATGATTCCACCGAGGTTCGGTATCAAGCTAATTGATGACAGAGGTATAGAAAAACAGTTCAAGATTATCGAACAGCTTATGCAGGCTGCCGACATGATTGTGAACTGCGGTGATGCCGGCCAGGAGGGAGAGCTTATACAGCGTTGGGTAATGCAGAAAGCGCAGGTTAAATGCGCGGTAAAGCGTCTGTGGGTATCATCGCTGACCGAAGAGGCCATACGCGAGGGATTCGCGACCCTCAAGGACCAGAGCGAGTACCAGTCACTGTATGAGGCTGGTCTGAGCCGTGCCATAGGCGATTGGCTCTTGGGCATGAACGCGACAAGACTCTACACGCTCAAATACGCAAAGAACCGTCAGGTGCTTTCAATCGGCAGGGTCCAGACACCTACACTGGCGATGATTGTAAAACGTCACTTCGAGATAGAGAACTTCGTTCCCCAGCAGTATTGGACACTGAAGACATTATACCGAGACACTACATTCAACGTCATACTCAAGAAGAGCGAGGAGGAGCTGATGGCAGAAATCGAGAAACAGAAGGAGAAAGCTGAGAAGAAAGGAGTTCCCTTTGATGTTTCCGAGGCCTTCAGAAAGGCCGAGGCTGCGAATCCCGGTATTGAGCCTATAACAAGCGAGGCACAAGGTGCTGAGATAATGGAACGCATAAAGAATGCTCCATTCACCGTAACGTCCATTGAGAAGAAAGACGGCAAAGAGTTACCACCGTCACTCTTTGACCTTGGTCTGTTACAGACAGAGTGCGACAGAAAGTACGGGATACCCATTGATGTCACGTTGCAGACAGTGCAGTCGCTCTATGAAAAGAAAGTCACGACATATCCGCGTGTTGACACCACATACCTGAGCGATGACATATACCCCAAATGTCCGAACATACTAAGGGGACTGCGCGACTATCAGACACTTGTTGCGCCATTGGCCGGCAAACCACTCCTGAAGTCAAAGAAAGTATTCGACAACAAGAAAGTAACCGACCACCATGCCATTATACCCACAGGTGTATATCCGCAGGGACTGACAGACATCGAAAAGAAGGTATATGACTTGATTGCGCGACGCTTCATTGCCGTATTCTACCCCGAATGCAAATTCCAGACAACAACCATCTATGGAGAGAGCGCCGAGATACCGTTCAAGGCATCGGGCAGGAAAATCATTGATCCGGGCTGGAAAACCGTATTCCAGGGAGATAGCAACGACGAAAAGGAGGAAAAGGAGATTACGACCTTTAACAAAGGTGAGAGCGGGCCGCACATACCCGAGCTGTTGGAGAAGTGGACACAGCCTCCAAAGCCATACACCGAAGGTACTCTTGTGCGCGCGATGGAGACTGCCGGAAAGTTCGTTGATGACGAGGAACTGCGCGATGCTATGAAAGAACAGGGTATAGGCCGCCCTGCCACCCGCGCAGAGATAATAAAGACACTTTACAAACGCAACTACATACAAAAGGCAAAGAAGAACATTGTCGCCACACAAACAGGCATAGAACTCATTGCCACGATAAGGAACGAACTGCTCAAAAGCGCGGAACTCACAGGACAATGGGAGAAGAAGCTGCGCGACATCGAGAAGAGACAATACGAGGCAAAGACATTCATCGAGGAGCTGAAAGTGATGCTTACCGGTGTGGTCAATGACGTGCTGCGTGACAATGGCAGTATTGGATGACACAAGGTAAAAAGTCGGATGTTTATATAATAAAAAGCTGTTTTGTCAGTTATAATATAACCGGCACACAGAAACGGACTGGAATTGATTTTGGCAAAAAAGTTTCATTACATATCTGCTCTTATGCTGCTTGCATTGCTGACAGTAGCGTGCAGCAGCGAGAAGGCCATCAGGAAAGGTGACCAGTATGCTGCTGTGCTCGAATATCACGAAGCGGCGAAGGAATATAAGAAGGCATACAGCAAAATTCCATCAAAGGAGCGCAAGAAACGTGCCGAGGTCGCATGGAAGCTTGGTGAGTGCTACCGCAAAAGCAATAATTCAGCGCGAGCAGCAGGAGCATACCAGAATGCGGTTAGATACGGGCATGCCGACTCCACCGCACTGCTATACCTTGCCGGTGCCCAGCTGGAGAACGGAGACTACAAGGCCTCGCAAAAGAGTTACCAGGCATTCCTGGAGAAAGCACCAGACAACCGCATGGCCCTGATAGGCCTGCAATCGGCAATGCAGTCGGCAGACTGGAAAAAGAACCCGAACCGTTACATAGTAAAGAAATCAAGGGAACTTAACGGACAGCGCAGCGACTATTGCCCGATGTTCGTGGGCGATGACACCACTATGGTAATCTCCACAAGCACACGCAAGGAAGCTACCGGAGACGGGCTGAGCAGCGTCACCGGACAGAAATATGCCGACCTTTTCCTTACAAAGCTGGACGAGAAGGGCAAGTGGCAGAAAAGCGAGAAGATAGAAAGTGACGTGAACAGCGAGTTCGAGGACGGTGCCTGCGCCTTTACCCCCGACGGCAAGGTCATGTATTTCACACGTTGCGTGACAGACGACCATTACCCTCGCTTTGCCGGCATATACAAGAGTAACCGCAGCGATGCAGCATGGGGAAAACCAGAGCAGGTGGTGATATCCAAGGACACACTATCATCATATGCCCACCCCGCTGTGTCACCAGACGGCAACTGGCTATACTTCACATCGGACATGGCCGGCGGATACGGGGGACTTGACATTTGGCGCTTCTACATAGGTACCAGCAGAGCAATGGAGGGAATAATTGAAAACGTGGGACCCATGGTAAACACAGAGGGCGACGAGCAGTTCCCTACATTCGGCCCTAAAGGCGAACTCTTCTTCTCTTCGGACGGTTACCCTGGAATGGGCGGACTGGACATAATGTGCGGCACACAGCTCAATGACACATTGTGGAATGTAACCAACATGGGCGCTCCGCTGAACTCCAGCGGCGACGATTTCGGTATGACATTTGCTGCAGGACTGTACAGAGGATTCTTCTCCTCGAACCGTGGTGATGCACGCGGTTGGGACCACATATACTCTTTCTATCTCCCCGAGACAGTACACATGCTACGTGGATGGATTTATGAGAAAGATGGTTATGAGCTCCCCGAGGGCGTCATATATATGATTGGTGATGACGGTACAAACACAAGCTTCGGTGTAATGAAGGACGGCTCTTACAGCGTGCGTGTGACACCCGGTGTCAAGTATGTGCTTCTGGGAACCTGCAAAGGATACCTCAATGCAATGCAAGAACTGACAACGGACAGTGTGGAGGCGAACAGGGAATACCAACGCGACTTTGCCTTGCCGTCAATAACACGTCCCGTGCTCATTGACAACATATACTATGAGTATGACAAGGCAACACTGACCGCTGAATCCACTGCCTCACTCGACGAGCTTGTCAAGTTGCTTAACCTGAACCCGAACGTCACTATCGAGCTGAGTTCACACTGCGATTTCCGCGGTACTGACAGCTATAACCAGAGGCTTTCACAGGCACGCGCCGAATCGGTGGTTGAATACCTGATAGACAACGGCATAGAAAAAGAGCGTCTCACGGCGGTGGGATACGGCGAAGGAAAGCCAAAAGAGGTCAGCAAGAAGATGACCGAGAGATACACTTTCCTAAAAGAGGGTGACATTCTCAGCGAGGAGTTCATAAACGCCCTTGAAGATGAGCAGCAGAAAGAGACCTGCCATCAGCTGAACCGCCGTACAGAGTTCCAGGTGCTGCGCACCACATACAAGCTGTACGAATAACGGCATATCATTTTACTTTCCCCGGATTCTTGTTCACAAAGTCGGCCCAGGATGTATATTTCTTGTCGCTTACCGGCTTACCTTGCTGTATGAAATGACAGAATGCAGCACCCAGAGCATCGGTGGCATCCATAAATTGCGGCATCTCCTCGGACGAGATATTGAGCATACGGCGCAACATGTCGGCAACCTGTTCCTTGGCCGCAGAGCCATTGCCCGTTATAGCCATCTTTATCTTCATGGGAGCATACTCATGTATCGGTACCTGACGGCTTATGGCAGCCGCAATCGCAACACCCTGTGCACGGCCCAGTTTGAGCATACTCTGCACATTCTTACCGAAGAAAGGAGCCTCAATGGCAAGTTCATCGGGCAGGAAAGAGTTAATAAGCCCCTGCACACGGTTGAAGATTTCTCCCAACTTCATGTACATGTCCTTACACTTGCGAAGGTCGATGACCCCCATGGCAATGAGGTGTGCACGGTTCCCGTTCACACCAATGAAGGCATAACCCATGATATTGGTTCCAGGGTCAATGCCCATTATTACCCTGTCATCTTTGGGAGGTGTTCCTGTCATATGTCAAGATATTCCAGCAATGCTTTACAACCCGAATATATCTCCTTGTAAGTCTTGTCGAAGTTCCCGTGATACCAAGGGTCGGAGATATCTGCTCCTGCACAACGTTGAGGCTCATCTGCAACAAAATCAAGCAGTTTCCAAACCTTACCCTCGCAGTCACAACCGATTATGCGCATAAGATTACGCACATTGTAATCCTCCATTACCACAACCATATCGAAACTGTTATACTCCTCAACCGTGAAACGATGGGCGCGGTGTCCCTCGCAAGGAACATCATGCATCGAAAGAGTATACTCTGCCGGAGGATATATGCCATTGCCTATTTCCTCGTTGCTTGTAGCCGAAGAGTCTATATACAGGCAATCGGCCACGCCTGCCTTGCGCGCAAGCTCTTTCATTATAAATTCCGCCATCGGGGAACGGCAGATGTTCCCGTGGCACACAAACATTATCTTTTTCATAAATATTTCTTACTCCAGAGAATCGGAATCAAAAGAGAGCGGCATCAAAGCCCTTACGCCATCATCGATGACATAACATTGCCTGGTGCCATAGAGTATTATCTTCATCTTGTAGCCGAACCGTTTCTCTGTCTCCAGCATCACCTGACGGCAGGCACCGCACGGTGTTATGGGAAACTCAAGCTCACCTTGGGTACTTCTTGCCGCTATCGCGAGCACCTCGACCGGCTCTTTGGGATATTGTGAATTAGCCCAGAAAAGCGTGGTTCGCTCGGCACATAACCCCGACGGGTAGGCTGCATTCTCCTGATTGCTACCGCTCACCACCGTTCCGTTGCCCAGACGCACAGCTGCACCCACAGAAAAGTTGGAATATACAGCATAGCTGTTGGCTGTTGCGGCACGGGCTGCATCAACAACGGCCTTGTCTGCACCCGACAGTTCATCATAGGAACACACATTGATCCTTGTCTGCAAAATCATCTCCTTCATAATTGTGTATTTTTAGAATCTGTTTGGTTTTTTCTCACGCGAAGATATACAAATACTTGCTCAAAAACAATTTATTCACTTATTTTGTATTCGGATAACATCTATTGGATTTATGAAGACCCGTATAATATTTGCACTTGCCGCAGCAATGATGCTGACAGGCTGTATAACAACGAAAAACAGCGCACCGGCTATTATAGAGAGTGACATTTCGAATGCAAAAGACGACTATGAGCGCTATATCCTCACATACTACCCGCTTGCCATAGAACAGATGAACAGATACGGCATCCCAGCCAGTATCACCCTTGCACAAGGACTGCTTGAGAGCGGTGCAGGAAAGAGCGAACTTGCACGCAAGTCGAACAATCACTTCGGCATCAAGGCCGACAAGAACTGGAACGGAAGCACCGTATCATCCATGGACAACGGCAAGCTATGCAAATTCAGAAAATACAAGAAGGTTGGAGAATCATATGAGGACCACTCGAAGTTCCTTACAGGCAGGGAGAGATACGCAAGCCTGTTCCGTCTGAAAAAGAACGATTATGAAGGATGGGCAAAAGGGCTGAAGAAAGCGGGCTATGCCGAGGACAGACAATACCCGCAGAAGCTCATAAGCCTCATCGAGAGATACGGGCTATACAAATATGACAACTACAAGCCGGGCAACACACCCAAAAAGAACCCCGGCAATGCTCAAAGCATAAACGGCATACCTTTCATCACTGTGGAAAGCGGTGAACTGATGATTGACATTGCACACAAGACAGGAGTATCGGTAGGCAAACTGCGCAAATACAATGACATAAAGGATAAACGCGAGCCAAGACCGGGCGAACGCCTTTATACAAAGAAAAAGAAAAGCAAGGCAGCCAAAGGCTCCGACTTCCACACGACACAGAACGGAGAGAGCCTATACAGCATAGCACAGGATTACGGAATAAGACTGATGAAACTGTATGAACTGAATCCCCAGTACAAGAGCTACACGAAACTCAAGGTAGGCGATGTGATAAGGCTAAGATGATTATTCAAGCAACATAAGAAAGGATGCCCGCAGGCATCCTTTTCTTTATATCACTTATGCTTTTCAATCTCTACCGGAATACGGAATGCTGTATAAAGTTCCATGAGGGCCCCACAGAACATTACGGCAACCCATTCATTGTTGCGAAGCACAAACATCATAACACCGGCAGCAACAAGCAGTAATGCGCCTATCTGCTGTTGAGTGACCAAGCGACGCACCATGAAATGTTTGTGACGGGGACGCAGAACGAACTGCGAGACGGCAAACACAACAGCTCCCGAAAGATATATGTAAGAGTAATACTCGGGAAGAAACAAACGCGATGCCGCACCTACCAAAAGTGCCACTGCGCCAAGATAATAAAGGGACTGTATCGCTTTCATCAATCTTCTATTATAAAAACATCTTCATCCGGCGTGTGCATGTCATATTTCTCACGGCAGATCTTCTCAATCTCCGATGTGACACCATCAGGACCTATAAGGGCATTCCTGCGTTCCACCTCGGCAGAGTCACTCATCATGGTTGCAATTTCCTCTTCCAGTGCATTTATCTTGCTCTGGTTCCTGAAATGCATAATCATACTGTTGTCATCAAAGACAATAACAATAAACAGGAAGATTATTGTCACGAACAGATATTTGTGATTTCTGACCCAATTGACCAATGGAGTAAATTTTGAGAATATCGACATTTTCAACTTATTATATGTTACACAATGCACTTGCTCTGCAAAGTTATAAAAAAATAGGGAGTAAATGAATGTACCTTAAAAATATGTTGAAAAAAGGATTGGATGACAATAGAGAAATAGGCCTGCCGATTTTGTTTAGAAAAGCCTTTGCATTATCTTTGCAGTAACCGCGAAGCAAACCGGGAAGATTGTTCTCCAAAGCAGTCCACAAAACGGGACATCACTTACGCGGAAATAGAGCAACCATCATTTGAGATTATGGAGAATTATATAGTTTCGGCAAGAAAATACCGCCCAGACACTTTTGAGTCGGTTGTTGCCCAGAAATCCTTGACAACAACACTCAAGAATGCCATACACAGCGGTAAATTGGCGCACGCCTACCTGTTCTGCGGTCCACGCGGTGTGGGCAAGACAACTTGTGCGAGAATCTTCGCAAAGACAATAAACTGCCTTCATCCCACAGCCGACGGCGAGCCTTGCAACGAGTGCGAGTCATGCCTCTCGTTCAACCAGCAACGCTCATATTCCATATATGAGCTTGATGCTGCCAGCAACAACTCAGTAGAGGACATACGCTCACTCAATGAACAGGTACGTATACCGCCCCAGATAGGCAAATACAAGGTGTATATCATCGACGAGGTACACATGCTGTCACAGGCAGCATTCAACGCATTCCTCAAGACCCTTGAGGAACCGCCTGCACACGCAATATTCATCCTTGCCACAACCGAGAAGCACAAGATTATCCCAACCATCCTGTCACGTTGCCAGATATATGACTTCAGCCGAATTGAGGCCGCAGATATAATAGCACACTTGCAGGGGATCGCATCCAAAGAGGGCATAAAGGCTGAACACGAGGCTTTACGCATCATCGCGCAAAAATCGGACGGCTGTATGCGCGATGCACTCTCGCTGTTCGACCAGATGGTGAGTTTCACACAGGGTGAACTCACTTATTCTAAAGTCATATCAAGCCTGAACGTGCTCGACTACGAATACTATTTCAGACTTACCGATTTTATCCTTGAGGGAAAGACTTCCCAAGCATTGCTTCTGTTCAACGAGGTGCTGACAAAGGGATTCGAGGGCAACATCTTCATAGAAGGCGCAGCGGCCCATTTCAGGGACCTTCTTGTAAACGGCGACCCCGCAACAGCACCGCTGTTCGAGGGAAGCGAGGAGTTGCGCGCGCGATACAGCGAACAGGCTGCAAGATGTAAGCCGAAGATGATTTTCAGCGCAATAAGGCTGTGTAACAACTGCAGCCTCAATTACAGGGCAAGCCGCAACAAACGCCTTTTGGTAGAGTTGACAATAATCGAACTTACCCAACTGAGCGAAGAGGGTGAAGAAGGAGGGGGGCGTAGCCCCAAGACGTTAAAACCAATCTTCAACAAACTCCAGGCAAAAGAGACTGCAAGCAATCCCCAGCCTATTCAACAACCGGCCCCACAGGCACAACAACAGAGTGTTCCGGCACAACATCCTACACAGCAGAATGACGTACAGGAGAGCCAACAGCAGACCACTGCACAACGCTCTACAATCGGAAGGCCTGTAGCAAATGGACGTCCGCCTGAAATGCAGGTAAGGCGAGGAGGATTGTTCGGTGGTTCCAGAGCACTGTCAGCCGGCATAAGGCAGGAGGGGCAGCCTACGACGGCTGCGAAGACAGAGGCCGCCTCCACCGTACCCCACGAGAATGCTACTGCACCGGTTGTAGAAAAACCAAAGACACTGACAACGGAATCAATAGTCCAGGCATGGACCTCATATGCGTTGCAACTACCAGAAAACGAGCGTGCGCTTGCGGACAGAATGAAGATCATGCGTCCGGAGCTCACGGAAAAGGACTGCTTCTGCATTGCAGTAGACAACCAGTTGGCGGCAGAATTGTTCGAGTCCGAGGCAAAGCGTATATGCAACGGAATGAGCAGCTACCTGAATGGTATTACTCCAAGGATGAAAGTCACAGTCAACAAGATTGTTGTCGAGCGGCACGTCAGCGACCGACCGAAACAGTATGAGATACTAAAGGAAAAGAACCCGCTTATAGAAAAGCTGAGGGTAGAACTTAACCTCGAGTTGGCAAGATAGAGAAAAATTTTTCTCTATCTTTTTTTTTGCACACTAACCACCCTTTTGCGCAAACCTACATAAAAGATGCAGACCCAGCCCACCCTGCTCTT
>CALCYA010000119.1 GCA_937906165.1 uncultured Bacteroidales bacterium
GCCCTATTCTCATTCTTCTCCTTGCCGGTGTTTTCGGTGGGGTGTTCTATGGGGTAGCAGGAGAGTGAAGGTTGTCAAAGGTTACTAAAGATTATTAAGGGTAATTAATGTTGCTGATTATTTGCTCTTTTGCGGAACTCAACTCTTTCTCTGGTGAGTTTCTCTCGGAATCCGCCTTGGTGCAAGAAACGTTCTCCAACAGCCTGGAGGTATTTATATAACAGGTAATCTGCTTGGTATATAAGAATTATTGCAAGATTGGCTGTTGTTTCAGCATTACGGGTTTTAATTAACTTCATCCAGAATTCTGTTTCATTATGCTCACGCCCTAATTCCTGAGCGCGTTGCATCTGCTTAGAACCTTTATCCCAGCGTACGAGATTATGCGTGCGAATATAATCCTCGTAATCTATTAGGAGTTCCTGTAGACTGCTTTTGGCAACATTGAACAACTTGATTTCTGTTTCTGTGGATGTGGCGCCGGCTGCATATCCTTCAACAATGTTCTGTTTACCGCTACGTGCTGCTTGTACCATCTGGTCTATGGTGCGGTCTCCCTTGCTGAAATAGTTCCTGGTAAAATGGTATGTGATGTCATAGATGGTTTCAGCTTTGCGGTAGCATAGCAGTTCACGATAGTTGCTTCTGTTTGGAATTAGATTGGGCATATATAACGGTGTCAGATAGTTAAAGTAGAGGGACATTAATTACCTTTAATATCCCTTAATTTTCTTAATGTTTTTATCCCAGTTTTTCTTTAAGGAACTTGCCTGTGTATGAGGCTGCGCATGCCGCAACCTCCTCCGGTGTTCCGGCAACTACGAGTCTTCCACCTTCCTCGCCACCTTCCGGTCCAAGGTCAATTACATAGTCGGCACATTTTATCACGTCCATGTTGTGCTCGATGATGACAAGCGAGTGCCCGCGGGCAAGCAGGCGCTCAAAGGACTTGAGCAACTTCTTGATATCATGGAAGTGCAGGCCTGTCGTGGGCTCGTCGAAGATGAACATGGTGGGGCGGTCGGTCTGCTGGCTCAGATAGTAGGCGAGCTTTACACGCTGGTTCTCTCCGCCTGAGAGTGTCGACGATGATTGTCCCATCTTTATATATGCGAGTCCTACATCCTGTAAAGGCTGAAGGTTCTCTGCAATGCGTTTCTGCCCGTGTTCCTGGAAGAAGTTTATTGCATCGCCTATGGTCATCTCCAGTATGTCGTAGATGCTCTTTCCGTGGAACTTCACCTCAAGGACCTCGTTCTTGAAACGTTTGCCGTGACAGGCCTCACATTCGAGCTTGAGGTCGGCCATGAACTGCATCGATACGGTTATGGTTCCCTCGCCCTTACATTCATCGCAACGGCCTCCGTCAGAGTTGAAAGAGAAATGTCCTGCCCCGAATCCCAACTGCTTTGCCAACGGTTGTTGTGCAAAGAGATGACGTATCTCGTCATATACCTTTAGGTATGTGACGGGGTTTGAGCGCGATGACTTTCCTATTGGGTTCTGGTCAATGAACTCCACACCGCAAAGTTGCTTCAGGGCACCACTAACCTCCTCGCACTGTCCTGGGGCTTCGCAGGTGTTGCCGAAGTGTCGCATGAGTGAGCGGTAAAGGATGTTGCGTACAAGGGTCGATTTGCCCGAGCCGCTCACTCCGCTGACCACGGTAAAGAGATTAAGCGGTATATTGACGTCAATGCCCTGCAGGTTGTTCTCGCGTGCTCCCTTTATTGTTATCCAGTTGTTCGATGTGCGGCGGTGCTTGGGTACTTCGATGGTCTCTTCGCCCAACAGGTACTTGACCGTATAGCTGTTGCTGCCTTTTTCAAGGTCGCTCATGTTGCCACGGTAAACGATGTTGCCGCCATATGAGCCTGCCTTCGGGCCTACATCTATTATATAGTCGGCTGCACGTATGATCTCTTCGTCGTGTTCAACAACAACAACAGTGTTGCCAAGGTCACGCAAGCGGTAAAGGACGCTTATCAGACGGTCCGTGTCACGGCTGTGGAGTCCGATGCTGGGCTCGTCAAGGATGTATAGCGAGCCTACAAGGGCACTGCCCAATGATGTCACAAGGTTTATTCTCTGGCTCTCTCCACCTGACAATGTGTTGCTCAAACGGTTGAGTGTCAGGTAACCGAGGCCGACGTCGAGCAGGCAGTCGATGCGGCTGCGGATCTCGGTGAGAATACGCTTTGCCACAGCTGCATCGTGCTCGTCAAGCGTTAGGTTGTCGAAGAACTCTTTAAGGCGTGTTATCGGCATCTCGATGAGCTCTATGATGCTTGTTCCGCCCACCTTTACATAGCTTGCCTCTTTCTTGAGGCGTGTGCCGTGGCATGTGGGGCAGATGGGCTTGCCTCGATAGCGCGCGAGCATCACACGGTACTGTATCTTGTACTGGTTGGCCTTGACCATGTTGAAGAAGTTGTCGATGCAGATGCTTTCGCCGTACTCCTCAATCCATGGGCCTTTGTGCCACAGGTAATCTTTCTGTTCTTGTGTGAGGTTGTAGTATGGTTCAAAAATAGGAAAATTGTCTTTGGGCGCGCGGCGGCAGAACTCATTCTTCCATTCGCCCATCTTCTCCCCGCGCCAGCAGAATACCGCACCGTCATATACGCTCAACAGCTTGTTGGGTATCACAAGGTCCTCGTCAATGCCTACTATGCGGCCGAAGCCTTCGCAGTCGGGGCAGGCGCCGATGGGTGAGTTGAAAGAGAACATCTGCTCCGATGGCTCCTCGAACTCAATTCCGTCGGCCTCAAAACGGATGCAGAAGCTGTGTGGTTCCTCCTCGTCCATGAACTGTAACAAGCAGGTACCGTTCCCCTCGTAGAAGGCTGTCTCGGCCGAGTCAAGCAAGCGGCTGACAGTCTCATTGCTGTTGCTCACTGTCAATCGGTCTACAAGTAATGCAGGCTTCTCGCCTTTCTTTGGGGTGTACTCCTCAATGCGTATTATCTCTTTATCGAGCACTATGCGTGTGAATCCCTGTTGCAGATATATCGAGAGTTGTTCCTCGAGTGTGCGTTCCTTGCGTTTGGGAATGGGGGCGAGCAACAGGAAACGTGTCCCCTCTGGGCGGCTCTTCATGCACTCCACAAGGTCTTCGGGGTTGTCCTTCTTTACCAGCTTGCCGCTGACAGGGGAGTAGGTCTTTCCTATGCGTGCATAAAGCAGTTTTAGATATTCGTAAATCTCGGTAGATGTTCCTACTGTGGAACGCGGGTTGCGGTTGTTTACCTTCTGCTCGATGGCGATGGCGGGCGGTATACCTTTGATGAAGTCGCACTCGGGCTTGTTCATCTGTCCGAGGAACTGGCGGGCGTATGACGAAAGGGACTCCACATATCTGCGCTGCCCTTCGGCATAAAGGGTGTCGAAGGCAAGTGATGATTTACCTGAGCCCGAGAGGCCTGTGACGACAACGAGTCTGCCGCGTGGAATTTCAACGTCGACATTTTTCAGGTTGTTTACCCTTGCTCCTTTTATAATGATATTCTTGCTTTCGCCCATATGAATCTACAATCTTTATTTAATCTTGCGAATTTACATAAAATTCATCCATCTTGTATATAAAAAGGAGTCTAAAGTGGTTGTTAAATATTCTTTATTTGTGATTATTTGGTTATCTTCGCGTTTGAAAAATAAAGGTTATATGAAGTTGAGGAACATATTATTGCTTGTCGTGGTGCTTATGTTCGCATCATGTAGTACAAAGAAGGTTGTCCAACAGTCACAATATCCAAAACGTGAGTTCCGCGGAGCATGGATACAGGCTGTCAACGGACAGTTTTCGGGAATGGACGAGGCGCAGATGAAGAGGTTCCTGACCGAGATGCTTGACAATCTTGAGAAGGTGAATGTCAATGCAATCCTCTTTCAGGTACGTGTCGAAGGTGACGCTCTATATCCATCCGATATCGAGCCCTGGAGCCGTTTCCTTACAGGTGTGCAGGGACGTTCTCCGGGTTGGGACCCGTTGGCGTTCATGGTCAGCGAGTGCCACAAACGCAATATGGAACTCCATGCATGGATAAACCCGTATCGTGCCCGCACAAAGGGTACTAAATTTGTTGCTCCTGAGCACCAGAGTGTCCGTAATCCCGGTAATTTCGTTGAGTTTGAAGGACAACTCTATTTCAACCCGGCACTGCAGAGCAATCGTGACCACATATGTAGAGTGGTTACTGATATCATAACACGTTATGATGTCGACGGTCTGCATATCGATGACTATTTCTATCCTTATCCGGTCAAGGGTAAGGATTTCAATGATGACCGCCAGTACCCCAAACAGGGCTACGGCAGCAAAGGCGAGTGGCGCAGGGAGAATGTGAACCACTTGATTTATCAGCTCCATCGTACAGTCCGTGAACTAAAACCGTGGGTGAAGTTCGGTGTATCTCCGTTCGGCATTTATCGTAACCAGGCAAGCGATCCGGCAGGTAGCAAGACAAAAGGTCTGCAGTGTTATGATGACCTGTATGCCGATGTCCTTTTCTGGATAAACGAAGGTTGGGTAGACTACTGTATTCCACAGGTATATTGGGAAATAGGACATTCTGCAGCCGACTATGAAGAACTTGTAGGGTGGTGGGCAAAGTATGCCTCAAAGCGCCCTCTTTATATAGGCCAGGATGTGCAGCGTACCGTCAAGGCTAAGGATGTGACAAGTGCGACCGGCAACCAGCAAGAGGCAAAGTACAGGATGCAGCGTGCTCAAAGAAACATCCAGGGTTCGTGCTTCTGGGATGCGGCCTCTGCGGCAAATAATGTCAGCGGTTACCGCGACTATCTGGCTACGGGGCTCTACCGCTATCCGGCACTTATGCCGCAGTACGGCTTCATGGACAATGTGGCACCAAAGAAGCCCGCAGGTGCCGATGTCATTGAGGATGCAGGCAAGAAGGTGCTTGTATGGATTCTTGATGAGAAAGCTGCAAGCAATGTGATGAATGCTCCTCACCGCTACGTGGTATATCGTTTCGGTAAGGGCGAGAAACTAAACACAGCCGACCCTTCAAGGATTGTTGAGATTACTTCGCAACGGTATTATGAATTGCCGGCGGATCTTGAAGGTGAGTACACATTTGTGGTTACAGTGCTCGACCGTATGCAGAACGAGTCGGAGGGTGTAAAATGCAAGGTGAAATTGTAATGTTATGGATGGCAATATCTATGTATATGAGTTGAAGGAGGCTACTGCAGGTCTTGTGGAGCCGATAAACCGTCTTTTAAGACAGTTATCTTCTTCACCGCATCCGTTTACGGTGGATTCTCTTGAAGCTATTGTGAATTCTGCCAATTCACATCTTTTTATAGCTGAAGCCGACGGTGCGGTTTCGGGCATGCTCACACTTTGCGATTATCTTGCGCCTACAGGACGTAAAATGTGGATCGAGGATGTTGTAGTCGATGAGGCTGCCCGTGGACGCTCTATTGGTCGTCTGTTGGTAAATACTGCCATTGAGTATGCCAAGAACATCGGTCCGGGAACACTCATGCTTACTTCGCGTCCTTCGCGCGAGGCTGCCAATGCCCTCTACCGTTCATGTGGCTTTGTATTCAAAGAGACCAACAATTACAAGATGGACGTGTAAATGGTATCATGTAGATATGTAGAATAAGGACTCCTCAGTATTGAAGAGTCCTTATTCTATCTTTTCTTGTTCAGTTTATCAAGATGTTCTATGAGGCTGAGTTGTGCCCGCTGCTTTACCATTGATATTGTCCCTTGTATGCGTTTCGTTGTCAATTGGCTGATGTCCTGTTTGCTGTCAATGAAGGTCCACAGATATTCTGCAACCGATAGCATGCGCTTGCCTTCGATCACTAATAGTCGCAGCACCTCCTGGTCACGCTTGTTAAGCATATTGAATGCTTGCCACACCGGAGGTATCTCTTCGTTGTCGTCATAATCTTCGGCAAGTGAAGCCAACTGCTCAAGGATCTCTGGAGTTGATGCCTGTATCTCGTTTTCCTGACGCTTTTTCTCTGCGGCCTCCTTTTGCAGGAAGTAGTTGGTCGCGCAGCGGGCTATGTAACTGCTCAATGAGGCCCCGTTGCGTCCTTCCCATTTCTTGAGCACGCTCCAGTTGTTGTCCGAAAGGAATTCGTACAACTCGCCTGCAAGGTGACTGCTTTCATGGCATTTGTATATTCTCAATGATATGTAACGGAGTGTCGGGCCGCACTTGACCTGAAAGAAAGATTCCTGAAGCCTCCTGTCAGCGTCGGGCGCAGTTATCGCTTCAATCCACTCCCGGTCACTCAGATGGGAATATTTGTCTATAGCCTTTAACATCGGTTACTTGCTGAATGTTACGCTGTAAGTGTCGTAAACGTTTGAAATTCCTGAATACATCAGTTTGTTGTTGACGTCGCCGTCAAAGTTGTAGCTGTTCCTTACCTCGGTATTCTCTGATGTCACATTTCCGAATTTTGTATAGCCGCCCTGGACCTCATCGGTAAGGATGTATGGGGTGCATTTGCCAAGGTAACCCATTGAAGCAAATATCTGTGGAATGCCGCTCTGTACGAATGGCAGGACCTCTGTGCCTGAATAGCGGTAAAACTCCTTTGTGTCGAAAGTGTATTTATATGTGTTGTAGTCAACTGTGTTGTTCTTGTAGTTCTCCCTGAGGATGGTGATATTCTTAAGCTGGTGGGCACTCCAGTTGTATTTGTATGTCACCTGTGTGTTCTCGTCATTGTATGTGCTGCCGGTACAGAAATCACCGCTATATGTGAATGTACGTCTGCTGGTGCTTGTCTGCGGTGTTGTAGCATTGTTCTCGAAGTGGTCGATTGTAGATGAGATAGTCTCGATATATCCATATTTGTTAAGTTCGATATTCTCCTGAACCTTTTGGGTGTATATCTCTTCAATGCCGTTGTGTGCCTTGTAGAACTCTACATCCGACTTTGTCCTTATAATATTTTTTCCTACGTGGTTGGCATAGTAGTCGATAGAGCATACTCTCTTTTCTTTTTCTGTGAGTTCTCCTTTGACTTCACGTGTGTATTCGTAACTGATGACCCTGTCGTTCTTGTCGCGTACAATGTTTGACCATTTTTCGATAATGTCCATGCTGTTGCTGCTCTTGCGGAATGTCACATCAGTGGGATAGAACTCGCCTTTTGTCTGTTGTGCAAACGGGTCGAAGTCATCACTGTCACTGCAAGATATAAAAAAGAGGCCACTCAAGGCAAGTACCAATGTGTATAAAAGTTTCTTATTCATAAAATAAATATTTGTCAAGTTGTTATTAATGCAAATATACGAACAAACGAGCGAAACACATAAAGTTTACTTTAATGTGTTTTACTGCGAGCGCAGTATATGTTCGCGGTTTACCGCAAATATACGAACAAACGAGCGAGAAACATCAAGCTTGCTTGAATGTTTTTTACTGCGAGTGCAGAATATATTCGCGATTTATCGCAAATATAAGCCAAAACGATGTAAAAAAGAGTTAAACAGACAATAATAATTCATTTTGTGTCCGAGAAGGCCGTTTATCTGTTTGTGTAGAAGTCAAAGGCTTCAAATATATCCTGTTTGCAACACTCCTTGTAGTGTGTTCTTCCATCTTTGTCAAGCAAAGCTGTCTGTTTGAGTGATTCCGGTTGTATTTTTCCAAAAATAGTGTCGTACATTCTGCAGTCGAATGTGAAACTACTGCAGTTGTCTCTTGTATATTTGACGAATGTGTTGAGTTTGTCGGTAGGGAACCCCTCGATGATGGCAGACAGGAATAATGAACATATAAGTGCAGCGCTCACCAGTTCCTCTTCGTTTCCTTGTGTATGGACAGCCTTGAATGCACTCAAAAAGGGCTCGCCGAAAACTTCCGGCAATGTAGTCCTTGCAATGTGGGCTAATGCTTCCCGTGGCTCTGTGGCATATGTCTGCGTCATATTCTAAAGGACAATTGTAGTGTATGATGTGTAACTTGCGATGTCTGAGGTAAAGTTAATGAAGATTTTTTTGGATTTTGTGAACAAAAACGGTTAATTTACGAAATTGTATGAAAGTTTATTAAACTTTATCGCTTTTGTGCGGTCAAATTAAATGTATGGTTGAATAATATAATAAAATAATATATGAAAAGATTTCTATTATCGTTTCTACTGTTGCTGCTTGTCTCTGTTGCAGCTAATGCACAGAAACAGGGTACCGTGACAGGTAAAGTCGTTGAAGCGACTAATCAAGAGGGCATGATTGCCGCATCGGTACAGTTGTACTCTTTGCCCGATTCTGTATTCAAAGTGGGTGTGGCAACAGATACCAAGGGTGGGTTCAGCCTCAAGGCTGCGCCGGGTAACTATTTTGCGCGCGTATCATATCTCGGATATGTAGCGAAGGATGTGAATGTCAAGGTTGCCAAAGGCAAGACTGTTGAGCTCGGGACAATAACTCTTGAGCAGGATGCAGTATCTTTGAAAGATGCTCTTGTAACAGCAGAAGTTCCTCCTGTAACAGCTTCTGATGACACTCTTATGTTCAATACAGCAGCATTCCGCGTGCCGGAGGGCTCGATGCTCGAAGAACTCATCAAAAAATATCCTGGTGTCGACATTGACGAGAACGGTACTATAAAAATCAACGGAAAGACTGTGAACAGAATCCTTATGAAGGGTAAGGATTTCTTCGGTACCGACAAGGATATGGCATTGAAAAATATCTCGGTAGATGCTGTGGACCAGGTGAAATTCTACGACAAAAAAAGTGATTTCTCGCGTATTACGGGTATTGACGATGGGGAAGAGGAGACAGTGCTCGACCTGCAGATGAAGAAAGGTGTCTCTGACGGTTTCTTCTCTAATACAGATGTTGGTTATGGAACAAAGGACCGTTACCTCTTCAGGAATACCACAAACTATTATAATGACGTGGCGCAATACACAATGGTGCTTGCAGCCAACAATATGAACAACCAGGGCTTTTCCGATGGTCGTGGCCGTGGCTTCCGTGGTGGCGGTGGTGGTCTGGTTGCGCCCAAGCAGGGTGGTTTTAATTTTGCATATGAGAACAATAAGATAGAACTTGGCGGTAATGTGCGTGCAAACCATAGGGATACCGACTCAAAGAACTGGAGCTCGAGCGAGACTTTCATGCCGCAAATAGGCCGCAACCAGTTCAGTAACAGCCGCAGCACCAGTTTCGGACGTAATTCAAGTTTCAATGCCGACCTGCGTCTCGAGTGGAGGCCGGATACGATGACAAACATCATTTTCAGTCCCTCTGTCAGCTATTCTACATCGGACAACTGGTCGCAGAGCGCCTCTGCCACTTTTAACAGTGACCCGTTTGATATTATCGAAACATACGGGAAGTCTTCATACGGTGATGTCTATGAGGCTCTTGACAGCATTGCCATCAACAGCAACCGTAGCGAGTCGATGAGCAACAACGAGAATTTCTCTACAGGCGGTAATCTGCAGGTGAACCGCCGTCTCCAGAAACCCGGCCGCAATATCACGTTCCGTGCTTCTTACTCTTACAGCAACAGCGAGAGCAAGAGCTTCTCGACAAACAAAGTGAAGTACTATCAGGCTGCTGCCGGCAGTTCCGGATATGACCGCAAGCGCTACTCGACGACTCCGTCTACAAACTGGAACTATAACCTGCGTCTCAGCTATACCGAGCCGTTGATGAAGAACCTGTTCCTGCAGTTGAACTACAGCTTCAGCAACAGCTATAACGACAGTGACCGCTCTACATACATCTTCGATGCATTGACCGATTATGTGATGTCTCTTAATCACAACTATCTCTTGCCCGGTCTGCCTGCGGATTATGAGCAGTACCTGAGTGACAGTCTCAGCCGTTACTCAACTTACCGCACACAAAGGCACGATGTGCAGGTGATGTTCCGTTATGTTACAGACAAGATGAATCTTAACGCCGGTGTCACATATATGCCGCAACACACCGAAATGGCTTACCAGTACTTCGGCGTGGATACCGTACTCAAACGTGATGTATACAATATATCACCGAACATCCGTTTCAGATACCGTTGGTCAAAGCAGACAAGCCTCAATATCAACTACCGCGGTTCTACAAGCCAGCCTTCGATGACCGACCTGCTCGATATCACTGATGATTCCAATCCGTTGAACATCACAAAGGGTAACCCGGGCCTCAAACCGTCGTTCAGCAATAATGTGATGGTATTCTTCAATACATACAATGTCGATGCCCAGCGCGGTTTCAATGTGTACGCGAACTACAATAATACCTTGAACAGCATCAGCCGTAAGGCTACATATGACGAGGCTACCGGTGCAACAACTACACAGCCCGACAATATCAACGGTAACTGGAGGGCATCAGGAGGCTTTTCGTTCAACTCGGCAATACCGGCGAACACAAAGTTCACATACTCGACATTTACCGATGTCTCTTTCAACAACAGTGTGTCGTACATAAGCATGAACCGTCAGAGCAACAGCGTGAAGAGCAAGGCAAAGACTCTTAATCTTAGCGAGCGTCTTGCTTTCAATTACCGTGCCGACAATTTCGACGTGTCTCTCAACGGATATGTGCGTTACTCGAACTCGAAGACAAACGTGCAGCCCGATAACGATATGAACGTCTTTGATTTCTCATACGGTCCGTCGGCAAATTATACCTTCCCTTGGTATAACATAAAGTTGTCTACGAACCTCTCGATGAGCAGCCGTAGAGGATACAGTAACCCCGATGCAAATACAGATGAGCTTTTGTGGAATGCCCAGCTGTCGGCAAGCTTCCTTGCAAGGAACGCGCTCACATTCTCTGTCCAAGTATACGATATCCTGCAACAGCAGAGCAACATCAGCCGTACTGTGACAGCGCTCTCACGTCGCGACTCGGAGACGAACGCCATCTATAACTACATAATGTTCAACGTCTCCTACAAATTCAATAGTACAGGTGGCAAATCCGACAAGAAGGGTGGCCGTGGCGAAGGTATGCGTGGTTTCGGTATGCCTCCCGGTGGTTTCCCCGGTATGAGGGTGATGGTGATGTAAAGATACGATTGACTGCATCTGATAATAACAATGGGTTCAAAACGTTGGCGACAAAAAAATATATTTTGTCGCCAACGTTTTATCTTTTATGTTTATATTAGCAGAGAAAATATAAATTGCAAGGAATATGACGGCAATGGGAATCTTTTATTGGGTGTATTGCATTGTTGCAATACTGGTAATGGTAAGGGTTGTACTCAACAACCGCGATACCGTGAAGACCCTTGCCTGGATTCTGGTATTCATATTCCTTCCATTCCTTGGGCTTATAATCTATTTCTTCTTCGGACGTGACACCCGCAAGGCAAAGATAATAGGCCGACGGATGCTCTCGCAGATACAGCAACGCCGTCAACTCAATGATGATGCCGAGAATCAGGCCGATGTGCCTCAAGGGTATGAACCGTTGGTTTCTTATTTCAAGAATACATCTTCGTCATATCTTCTTGGTGCAAGTGAAGTGGAGGTGCTTTCTACGAGAGAATTCGCCAATTCTCTTTATGAGGAGATTGATGCGGCAAAAGAGCATATACATCTGCAGTTCTACATCATTGAGGATGATGAGTTCGGCTCTTTGCTCTGCGAACATCTTATTGCAAAGGCCAGACAAGGGGTAGAGGTACGTGTCATATATGACAGCGTGGGATGCTGGAAGGTCAACAAGGAATTCTATGAGAAGATGCGTTGTGCCGGTGTCTATGTGGAGTCGTTCCTAAAGGTGCGTTTCCCTCTGCTCACCAACAGGGTGAACTACCGTAACCACCGTAAGGTTGTTGTCATTGACGGCAAGGTGGGTTTTGTGGGCGGATGCAACATCGCAGACAGGTATCTAAACGGTGTGGAGTGGGGTGATTGGCGCGACACAATGCTGCTTGTGCGCGGTATGGCTGTGCATGGCCTGCAATCCTCTTTTCTTGTCGACTGGTACTTTGCCAACCGTACTTTAGTGAGCGGCAAACGCTATTTCCCGCAGTTGCCGGCCGGCAATGATGCACTAGTACAGGTGGTCCAGTCAAATCCGGTTGGTGAGGCACGTTCTGTAATGACAGGACTTATAAAAGCCCTGTACATGGCAAAAGGATATGTCTACCTGCAGACTCCCTATTTTATGCCCAACAGCGACTTTATACAGGCTCTCAAGAGTGCCGCGATGTCGGGCGTTGATGTGAGGCTGATGATTCCTGAGCGTTCGGACAACAGGATTACTGATTATGCCTCAAGGTCCTATCTTGCAGATATAATGGGGGCCGGTGTGAAAGTATACCTTTATACGGCAGGTCTTCTGCATAGCAAGACTTTCGTGTGTGATGACAACCTCTGTTCTGTAGGCTCTGTAAACCTTGATTTCCGCAGTTTCTACTATAATTTTGAGGTTTCTGCATTTGTGTACGGACGAAAGGTCGCCTGCACGCTTAAGGAAAAATTCATTGACGAGACAAAGTATTGTAAGCAGCTGTCTCTGTCGGCATTCAAGGAACGCTCTTTCGGTGAACGGTGTCTGGAGTCTGTTGCAAGGCTCTTCTCGCCGTTATTGTAGGGTACATATACAGCAACAGAAGGCCATGGCCTTCTGTTGCTGTATATGTAGACAATCATTCATCCTTAGTCTGCTTTCTTCCTGAAAAAACTGAAGTTTACACTTCCGTAGGCAATGTGCCTGAAGAAATTGGGGTGTTCGCTGAAGTCGTAGTCCTTGCCGTGCTCAAATACAAGGATACCGTCCTCCTTTAACATGTTGCCTTCGAGGACAAGTCCCGGTATCTCCTTCAACTCCTTGAGGGCGTATGGGGGGTCGGCAAAGATAAGGTCGTAACTGCTGCTGCAACGGCGTATGAAACGGAACACATCGTCGCGTACTATACGCCAGTTGCAGTCACCCAGAGTCTGTACACATTTCTTCAGATGGGCGAAGTGCAGTGAGTCCATCTCTACCGATGTCACCGATTTGCAACCTCTGGAGAGCAGTTCAAGGCTGATGCTGCCTGTGCCCGAGAAGAGGTCAAGTGTGTCGCACTCCTCAAAATCGATGATGTTGGTGAGGATGTTGAAGAGATTTTCCTTCGCAAAATCCGTTGTAGGACGTGCCTTGAAATTGCGTGGCACGTCAAAGTGGCGTCCTTTATATTTTCCGCTGATTATTCGCATAGTATCAGTGCTTGCAGGTCAAATGGTATTCCTTCTATTCTGTTCAGCAGGCTGGGCGGGAACAGTTCGTTGGGGTTTATTCTCTTGCGGTTCTTGATGAAACGCGAAATTAGCAGCTGCATCTCTTCCACGCTCTTGTTGCCGCACAGGTACAGTGTATCCTCGGTCTGTGAGAATCCCTGCTCTTTCCATATGCTCAGCATATAAAAGAGGTGGTCCTCATGGTTCTTCGCCCTGAATATGTTGGTAAGTCCTATTTTACCCTCCTTTACGGGAATGAACAGTGAGTATTCCTGTTGTATGTATGCCAACATGTAGTTCTCCTCGGGTAGCGGCTTGCGGGTGATATAGCCCATGAGTATGCTTGTCGGGGTGTAGTATGTTATTTCACCAAGGCTCTGGAGTACCTCGTATACGCCCCGCTCTACAGGGAATATCAGTGTGAATCCTTGTGCCGTGAGTCTGTTGGATACAATCTCAATGTTGCTGTCACTCTTTGGAAAGCAGCAACGGTAGAAAACTTTGTAGTCCTTCTTGTTGTCATATTCGGCAGGAATGACCGTGTATTCCGTTGTCTCTATTATGGCCTTTACCTGTTGCTCGCCATCCTTGTTTACCAAAGGGCAATTCTCAATGGCTTTGCGTAGGTTGACAGCCAGGCTCTTGTCATCGTCTGTCGGGTGAAAGTGATACTGCAGGGAGTCGGGATGCGCCGGAGAATAGCTGCAAAAACAAAATCCATTCGTACTGATACGAATGGATAATGTTTTATTCTGTATGTTACTTTCGCTCATCAATTACTCCCAGTTACCGATATTCTTGTTAGGGATTCTCTTGTCACCGATTTTCAAGCAAGGAATAACATCAAAGATCTCTTTACCCTCTGTATCGCGCAGTGTAACGCCATTCTCGTCCTTGTGGTACTCTTTTCTTACAGGGCGGTTGTTCTTCTTTACCTCGAGAAGGTAGTTGTCAAGCTCCTGCTGGTTGATCTCCTGAAGGTAGATGTAGCTGTCTGCGTAAGCCTCGAAGAGAGCGCCTGTACCTGACATGCCACTTGTCTCCATAACGAACTTCTCGCCATTGCCGAATGGGATGAACTCAAGAGAGTCTGCTGGATAGTTGGGGTTGTGGTACAATGTGTCGCGGAGGTTGATCCATGTGGTGTCACGGCTGAACTCCTTGAGATCCAATGTCTGGTGAGGACCTTTCTTTGCCTCGATATCCTTGTAAACCTTCCAATCATCGGTCTCCTGTGCCTTTGCAACGATTGCGAGGAATACAGAGTCTGCCTGGTTGTTTGTCAAACCGTGGTACTCTTCAACCTGCTCGCTGTTTCTCCTTTTCTTGTTGTCCTTCTTGATCTGGTCATTAACGTAAGAAAGGATGTATGCCTGCTGCTCGTCATTGAGCTCGTAGATCTTTCTTACGACACCCATTCTACCGGTTCTAACGAACTCGATAAGTGTCTCGAAATCGGGAGCATACTCGTTGTTCTGAGAATAGTACTCCTCCTGTGCCTTCTTGATGTCAACAAGGCGCTTGATTACAACTTCCTCTCTCTGTTCCTTCACTTCCTGGAACTCGATAGGGTTCATTACGCTGCGGTAACAGATGAATACCAAGCCCGCAACTGCAATAAGCAAAACAACTTTTAATACGTTTTTCATTGTTCTATATTTTTTTATTATGTACTTTCGTGTCGCAAAAATAAGAAATAAAAACGAAAATCCGTTTTTATATACATTTTTTTATTGAAAAAGTGATAAATAAATATTTAGCCTCGCAAATTAAATCAAATTTTCCTTTCAATCCAACAGCTGAGCAGGAAAATTGTCTTGAAAATATATCGGAATTCATACTTTCGGCCGATGACCGCAAAGTATTCATGCTGTGCGGATATGCCGGAACGGGTAAGACCACTCTTATATCGGCTCTTGTGAAGACGATGTCACAACTCGAGAGACGTTGTGTCCTGTTGGCTCCTACAGGGCGTGCGGCAAAGGTGTTCTCTTCCTATTCGGGCAAGAGTGCATATACCATCCACAAATGGATATACCGCCAGAAATCGATACTTAACGGCTCACCGTTCGTGCTTATGGAGAACAGGGCCATAAATACCCTGTTCATCGTTGATGAGGCTTCAATGATAGCCAATGAGGGTGGTTCGGTGTTCGGTACGGGTGCGTTGCTCGATGACCTTATAGAGTTTGTCTATTCCGGCCAGGGTTGTTCTCTATTGTTGCTTGGTGATACAGCCCAGCTTCCTCCAGTGGGTGAGGTGCTCTCTCCGGCCCTTTCGGCGGAGTATCTGCGCTCGATGTTTCTGGATGTAACGAGGGTGGAACTCACACACGTCATGCGCCAACTCGACGGTTCGGGTGTCCTGCAGAATGCCACCATGCTGCGCGATATCATACGGAGTGGCGAGTGTGGTTTTGTCCCTAAAGTGAAACTGAAGGGATTTGCAGATATCTGTGTGGTAACAGGTGAAGAGCTGATTGAGGCGATAGAGGGCAGCTACTCCTCGGTTGGCGTCGAAGATACTATAGTGCTGTGCCGTTCCAACAGGCGCGCTAATGTCTACAACGAGGGCATACGCCGCCGTATTCTCTACCGCGAAGAGGAACTGAACCGTGGGGATATGCTTATGGTGGTGAAGAACAACTACTATTGGCGTGAGGTGTTGGGTAAGGAGGATAAATCCTTGCTTGACAAGATTGACTTCATAGCCAACGGTGATGTGGCACAGATTGTCCGTGTGGGTGGTATCGAGGAGATGTATGGCTTCCGTTATGCCGAGGTCACCCTTTCACTTATCGACTATGAGGATTGCGAGATTGATGTGATGATAATGCTCGACACCTTGACAAGTGAATCGCCTTCGCTGACACGCGACGAGAACGAGCGCCTTTTTACTGCGGTATGGGAGGATTATCCCGAGATACGTTCAAAGCGTAAGCGCATGGAGGCGCTCCGCAATAATCCTTATTATAATGCTCTGCAGGTTAAGTACGGTTATGCCGTCACATGCCACAAGGCGCAGGGTGGGCAATGGTGCAACGTCTTCCTTGACCAGGGATATGTTACCGAAGATATGATGAATGCAGACTATTATCGTTGGTTGTATACCGCGTTTACCCGTGCAACGGAAAAACTCTATCTTGTCAACTGGAGAGTGAGCGAGTAACGGGAAATATATTGGATGAGCATAGACTTATGGTGATAAAAGCGATATGCGCCGGCAAACAGCCGGCGCATATCGCTTTTATGTCATTCTCCGTTATCCTTCGATAATCTCGAATACCTTGTCAATGGCAGCCTTTATGCCGGCAGGGTTCTTACCGCCTGCCTGTGCAAAGTGTGCCTGACCGCCACCGCCGCCCTGCATCTCGCGGGCAGCCTGTCCTACGATCTTGCCGGCGTTGATGCCGCGCTCCACAAGGTCGGCACTTGCCGAGATTGTGAGCTGTGGCTTCTCGTTGTAGATGCTGCCGACAACCACCAACAGGTTCTCGGGCTGCTCCTGACGCAACATGAACACAATGTCCTTGACAGTTGCAGGTGCAGCAGGGAGTACCGCGCTGATGTAACGCATGCCGCCCTTCTCCTTGATCTCCTTAAGCAAATCGTTCTTCATTGTTGCAGCCTTCTCCTTTGCGTACTCCTCAATCTCCTTCTTGAGCTCGGCGTTCTCTGCAATTGACTTTGCAATTGTTGCCTTGAGGTTAGGTACGTTATTGAAGAGGGCGTGGATCTCCTTCATCAGTGTCTGTAACTTGTAGAGGTGGTTCTCGAGAGCCTCGCCTGTTATCGCCTCGATACGGCGCACGCCTGCTGCAACGGAGCTTTCGCTGATGATTTTCACCATACCGATCTTGCCTGTTGACTCTACGTGTGTGCCGCCGCAGAACTCTATTGAGCTACCGAACTGTACCACACGTACATGGTCGCCGTACTTCTCGCCGAAGAGGGCAATGGCTCCCAGTTGCTTTGCATCTTCGATGGGGATGTTGCGGTGGTCGGTGAGCTGGATGTTCTCGCGGATACGTGCGTTCACAATACGCTCAACCTGCTCTATCTCCTCGTCGGTAACCTTCTGGAAGTGTGAGAAGTCGAAGCGGATGGCGTCGGGTGTAACGAGTGAACCCTTCTGCTCCACATGGGTACCGAGTACCTGGCGGAGTGCCTGGTCGAGCAGGTGGGTACAAGAGTGGTTGGCCGCACATGCAGCACGCTTCTCCTTGTTGACCTCGGCGCTGAATGTGGCAGCGGGGTCTGCAGGGAGTTTCTTTGTTATGTGGATAGGGAGGTTGTTCTCCTTCTTTGTGTCGATGACCTCGATGCGCTCCTCGCCGCATACAAGGAAGCCTGTGTCGCCTACCTGACCTCCGCTTTCTGCATAGAATGGAGTCTCCTTGAGGACAATCTGGTAGAGTGTCTGGTTCTTCTGCTTTGTCTGGCGGTAGCGCAGGATTGTTGTCTCCTTCTCGGTGTTGTCATAGCCGACAAATGTACAGTCACCCTCGTTCACTGTCACCCAGTCGCCGTTCTCCACGGCAGCAGCGTTGCGTGCGCGTGTCTTCTGCTTGAGCATCTCCTCGTCGAACTGTGACATGTTCACGGTGAGGCCGTTCTCGCGCAGGATAAGCTGTGTGAGGTCAATGGGGAATCCGTATGTGTCGTAAAGGGTGAATGCCTCAACACCGTTTATCTCGCTGTTGCCGGCGCCCTTTGTTGCAGCGATGATCTTGTCAAGCATCTGCATACCTGTGGCAAGAGTGCGAAGGAATGACTCCTCCTCCTCCTTTATCACCTTTGTGATAAGCTCCTGCTGCTGTTTCAACTCGGGGTATGCGTCGCCCATATTCTCGATGAGGGTGGGGACGAGCTTGTACATGAATGCCTGCTTCTGGCCAAGGAATGTGTAACCGTAGCGTACAGCACGGCGCAGTATGCGGCGGATTACATAACCGGCCTTTGCGTTTGAAGGCAACTGACCGTCGGTAATTGAGAATGAAATTGTACGTATGTGGTCTGCAATAACGCGCATTGCGATGTCGGTCTGTGCATCATCACCGTACTTCTTGCTGGAAATCTCGCCGATAGTCTTGATGATGGGCTGGAACACGTCGGTATCATAGTTCGACTGCTTGCCCTGGAGTGCCATACAGAGGCGCTCGAAGCCCATACCGGTGTCAATTACCTTTGCCGGCAGCTCCTCGAGGTGACCGTCTGCCATGCGGTTGTACTGCATGAACACGAGGTTCCATATCTCAATTACCTGTGGGTGTGAACCGTTAACAAGGTCGCGTCCGGGAATTGCCGCACGCTCCTCGTCGCTGCGGAGGTCAATATGGATCTCGCTGCAAGGACCACAAGGGCCTGTGTCGCCCATCTCCCAGAAATTGTCCTTGAGGTTGCCGTTGAGGATGCGCTCTACAGGAAGGTGCTTCTCCCATATTGAGGCTGCCTCGTTGTCACGCTCAAGTCCCTCGCTTGCCGCGCCCTCGAAAACTGTTGCATAGAGGCGGTTGGGGTCGAGCTTTACAACCTCGGTGAGGTACTCCCATGCCCAGTCGATAGCATCCTGCTTGAAGTAGTCGCCGAATGACCAGTTTCCGAGCATCTCGAACATTGTGTGGTGGTATGTATCGTGACCGACCTCTTCAAGGTCGTTGTGCTTGCCGCTTACGCGCAGACATTTCTGTGAGTCTGCTACGCGCTTGCTCTTGGCAGGGGCATTGCCCAAAATGATATCCTTGAACTGGTTCATTCCTGCATTTGTGAACATGAGCGTGGGGTCGTCCTTGACAACCATAGGTGCAGAGGGTACAATGAGGTGGCCCTTCTGCTCGAAGAACTTCTTGAAAGAATCTCTAATCTCTTTTGATGTGAGCATATTTGTATGATTTTATTATTCTTAAATGCTTTTACGCGCTTTCCTGATGTCGCATTTGTGGTGCCTTTCTTGCGCGCCGCGCAAAGTTACAACTTTTTAATGAAATATTATGCTCTGTGGCTGAATATAATTAAGCAGTGGCTGTTATAATGCCCCTTAAAGCCTGCTGTTGTGTTACAACAAGTTAAAACAACACTCTTGTGTTTGTAAATTTTTTATGTTTTACTATCTTTGCACAAAAGTGCGGAATTTGTTTCCGGTCACAGCGGAATTCTACAGATGGGAAAGAGAAAAGTCTATTACATATTCAATCCTGAAACCAGGACATACGACCGCGTCTATCCGAACCTCGCCCAGAAGTTCCTGACGATTGTGCGCCGCTGTGTATATTATATCATTTTCGGCGGCCTCTCGTTTCTGCTTTTCTCCCTGCTTTTCGAGAAACCTGTGGTGCGTGAGTTCGAGAGCGAGAACTCGCAGTTGCTTGCACAGTATCAGGTCCTTTCGCAACGCCTTGACAAGGCATTGCTGGTGCAAGAGGATATCAGACAGCGCGATGACAATCTTTATCGAGTGATGCTTGATGCAGAACCGGCCTTCTCCGAGGCACGTAATGCCGGCTATGCAGGTACCAACCGTTACGACGAGTTGCTCAAGATGGACAATTCGGAACTTATTGTCGAGACAACACAAAAGCTCGACCTGCTTGAAAAGCAACTCTACCTGCAGATAAAGTCGTTCGATGAGGTCGTGGCGTTGAACGAAGAGGCAAAAGACCGTATAAACCACATTCCTTCGATACAGCCTATCGCTAACCGCGATCTCAAGCGTACCGCTTCGGGTTACGGTTATCGTATGGACCCCATATACAATGTGCGCAAGTTCCACAAAGGTATGGATTTCTCTTGCGACAAGAAGACACCCGTATATGCTACCGCTGACGGTGTAGTCGAGGCTGCGCAGTGGCAACGGGGTTATGGATATACCGTAATCATAGACCATGGTTATGGCTACAAGACCCTTTATGCCCATCTGCTCGACAAGAAGTTCCTTGTAAAGAAAGGACAGAAGGTGGTGCGCGGTGAACAGATTGCATTCAGTGGAAACTCCGGTAAAAGTTCCGGACCTCACCTCCACTATGAGGTTATTGTAAAAGGGCAGAATGTGAATCCTGTAAACTACTATTTTATGGACCTTGATGCCGAGGGATACGACCAGATGTTACAGATGGCCGAGAACCACGGCAAGATATATGACTGATATGGCACTCAACAAGAATAAGGACTTGAAGATGTATTACTCCATTAAGGAGGTTGCAGCGGAACTGCAGGTGACAGAAACCACATTGCGCTATTGGGAGACCGTCTTTCCGCAGGTATCTCCTTATAAAGGGGCTAATGGCGTTCGCCGTTATACAAAGGATGATATCAAGACTTTGCGCACGATATATCATCTTGTCAAGGAGCGTGGGTTAACCCTCTCCGGTGCAAAGAAACAGTTCAAATCGGGTGGCCCAAAAGAGAGTGCCGAAAATGTAAGCGAGGTCATTGATAGACTTAAGGCCATACGTGAGGAGTTGTTGGGAATAAAAGGACAATTGGAAATGATGTGATAATGACTATATAAACAACAAATGGTGAGTAGCTACTCACCATTTGTTGTTTATATAGT
>CALCYA010000120.1 GCA_937906165.1 uncultured Bacteroidales bacterium
CCACCCTTTTGCGCAAACCTACATAAAAGATGCAGACCCAGCCCACCCTGCTCTTCCAACGTTGCCAGACAGCGTTATGCACAAGATTTATAAAGGTAGGCGCGCACGCATAATTAAAATGATAAATTCGGAAAAAGCAAGTAAAAACGACACTATTTTATCCTGTTTTTCACCTAAAATTCAATTTTCCAAAAAACAAAATTTACAGCCTTATATAGAATTATTCCAAATAAAATCCATGCATTCATGAAAGCTTTCGAGAAGCTTTCTGCGGGCACCCAAACACTCGCAAAACACATCTCGAAAGGGTACAGCGAATCGCCTGCAGGTCTCTCCATATCGCATAAACCATTGACAATCAATGTGCAAAAAAAATAACACAAAAGAGCAACTTTTAGTTTTTACGGTTTTTTAAGTTGCTGATACCCAATGTATTATTTTTCATAGGATTTTGAGCAATATTTATGTATTTGGATTTTCATTTTTATTTGAAGATATTTGCAATAGAAATCGTAAAGGAAAGAGGCCTTGAATAACGAGCCTCTTTTTATTTGCCGCAATAAAAACGAGAAAACAGCAACAATACAATGAACTCTAACCTCATAACAAAGTGGAACAGATGCCTTGACATCATCCGTGACAACGTCTCGGACGATGCCTACAAGACTTTGTTTGCGGATATTACTCCGCTCAAGTATGAGGGCAACACCCTGACCATACAGGTGAAGAGTAACTTTGTATGCGAAGTTCTGGAGGAGAACTACATTGACCTTTTGCGCACGACCTTGTTCAAAATCATGGGCAACGGCACCCAACTGATGTACAGCATCCTCACTGACAGCGGCAATGACATAAGCATGGAGGTAGGTACTGACGGTTACAACAGAAGGAACACCGGAAACAGGAACAGCGGCAACAGCGCTCCTAAAGCCATGCAGGAGACTGTACATGAGCTTGACTCGATGCTTATCAACCGATATACCTTTGACAACTATGTAGAAGGTATCAGCAACCGCTTGTCACGTTCGGTAGCAATCAGCGTTGCCGACAAGCCGGGCCGTGCATTCAACCCGCTGTTCATCCACGGTTCATCGGGAGTGGGCAAGACACACCTTATCAACGCCATAGGCGTCAGGATAAAGGAGCTTCACCCAGAGTTGCGTGTGCTTTATGTATCGGCTCACCTATTCCAGGTGCAATACACCGATTCAGTCCTGCAGAAGAATTTCAATGACTTCATGAGATTCTACCAGAGCATTGATGTGCTTATCATTGACGATATCCAGGAATTCGCAGGCCTACAGAAGACACAGAACGCATTCTTCCACATTTTCAATCACCTGCACCTCAACGGCAAGCAGTTGATAATGACATCCGACCGCTCACCTGCACAGCTACAGGGCATGGAGGAGAGGCTCATCACCCGCTTCAAGTGGGGCATGACTGCAGAAATCGAGAAGCCAGACCTTGAACTGAGAAAGAACATCCTACGCAACAAGGTGTACCACGATGGTCTGAACTTCCCCGAAGAGGTGATTTCATACATTGCCGAGAATGTAAATGCAAGCATTCGTGACCTTGAGGGTATAGTAGTCTCCATCATGGCACACTCTACAATCAACAATGCCGATATTGACATCAACCTTGCACGCAAGATTGTAGGCGACCTCTCAAGCTATGAAAAGAAAAGCATAACAATTGACGATATAATCAAAGTGGTTTCCGACTATTACGGCATTGAGGTAAGTGCTATCAACACCAAATCGCGCAAGCGCGAGGTTGTATTGGTTCGTCAGGTTGCAATGTTCCTTGCCAAGAAATACCTTGATATGTCTACATCAAAAATCGGGCAGTATATAGGCAACAGGGATCACGCCACTGTCTTGCACGCATGCAAGACAATCACCAATCTTGCCGAGACAGACAAGCAGTTCCGAAACGAGCTCAACGAGATTGACCTTGCACTTCAGAGCGCATAAAAAGAATATCATAACAACATTTCAGTATAGGAGGATGACGTGAATGCCATAGGTGTTCACGTCATCCTTTTTATGCAAACCGGCAATTCTGACATCACCACCGCGCAAGCGTTTCAGGAAAAGTTACAAACAGTTCAAACATTAATATTTTTACAACTTATTTTGCCGCCACAACAGGTAAAATTTTATTTTGGAAAACTTTTTCATCTTTTAAAAAATTTACATCACTGATTATCAATGAATTAAAAATATTTTTGGAAAACTTTATAAACAGTTGAGAAGTTCCGGTATTTTTATTTGGTAAATACTGAATTAGATTATAACTTTGTGTGGCTATTCAAAAAGGAAATCAGATAAACAAAATATATAATAATCACATAAAGTGGAAAAGAATACTTACACCTACGAAGAATCATTCAAGGGAGCGCTTGAATATTTCAACGGCGACGAACTTGCAGCCCGCGTCTGGGTAAACAAGTACGCCGTAAAGGACTCGTTCGGAAAGATCTACGAAAAGAGTCCCGAGGAGATGCATTGGCGCATAGCCAACGAGATTGCCCGTATTGAGGCAAAGTACAACAACCCGATGAGCGCGCAGGAGATTTTCGACCTGCTCGACCATTTCAAGTACATCGTACCGTCAGGCAGTCCGATGACCGGCATCGGAAATGATTTCCAGATAGCATCACTCTCAAACTGCTTCGTTATCGGCATGGAGGGCAAGGCCGACTCATACGGCGGCATCATCCGCGTTGACGAAGAACAGGTACAGCTGATGAAGCGTCGTGGCGGTGTAGGACACGACCTCTCACACATCCGCCCCAAGGGTTCGCCCGTAAAGAACTCGGCACTGACCTCTACAGGACTTGTTCCCTTCATGGAGCGTTATTCAAACTCGACACGTGAAGTGGCACAGGACGGCCGTCGAGGCGCCCTCATGCTCAGCGTATCGATCAAGCACCCCGATGCAGAGGCATTCATCGATGCGAAGATGACTGAAGGCAAGGTTACCGGTGCCAACGTATCGGTAAAGATTGATGACGAGTTTATGAAGGCGGTGACAGAGCAGAAGGCTTACACGCAGCAGTACCCCATCAATGCAGAAAGCCCAATCTACAGCAAAGAGATCAACGCCAACCAGTTGTGGAACAAGATTATCCACAATGCATGGAAATCGGCTGAGCCGGGCGTACTGTTCTGGGACACTATCCAGCGCGAGTCCATACCCGACTGCTATGCAGACCTCGGCTTCGAGACAGTATCGACAAACCCTTGCGGTGAGATCCCTCTATGTCCATACGACTCTTGCCGTCTCATAGCAATAAACCTGTACTCTTATGTTGTAAACCCGTTCACACCCGAGGCTTATTTCGATTTCGAGCTATTCAAGGAGCACACAGCCAAGGCACAGCGCATAATGGACGACATCATCGACCTTGAGCTCGAGAAGATCAAGGCAATCCAGGAGAAGATCGAGAGCGACCCGGAGAGCGACGAGGTGAAAGGCGCCGAAAAGAAGCTGTGGGAGAAGATTGCCCGCAAGAGCAGCATGGGACGCCGTACAGGCGTAGGCATCACAGCCGAGGGCGACATGCTGGCAGCTATGGGCCTGAGATACGGCAGCAACGAAGCCATTGAATTCTCGGAGGAGGTACACAAGACTCTTGCACTTGCAGCATACGGTTCTTCAGTGAAACTTGCCGAGGAGCGCGGTGCATTCGAAATATTCGACATAAAGCGCGAGGAGAACAACCCGTTCATCAACCGCCTGCGCGAGGCAGACCCCGGACTTTATGAAAATATGAAGAAGTTCGGCCGCCGCAACATTGCCTGCCTCACAATTGCCCCCACTGGCACAGTGAGCATCATGACACAGACAACATCGGGCATCGAGCCGGTATTCATGCCTGTGTACAAGCGTCGCAGAAAGGTGAACCCGAACGACCCCGCTGTACACGTGGACTTTACAGACGAGAACGGCGACTCTTTCGAGGAATATGTTGTTTACCACCACAGATTTGTGGAGTGGATGAAGAAGAACGGCATTGACACCACAAAAAAGTACACACAGGCCGAGATAGACAGCCTTGTGGCACGCTCACCATATGCCAAGGCCACATCGAACGATATTGACTGGCTGGCAAAGGTAGAGATGCAGGGACGCATACAGAAGTGGGTGGACCACTCTATCAGTGTCACCATCAACCTCCCCAACAATGTGGACGAAAAGCTTGTGAACGACCTCTACGTGACAGCATGGAAATGCGGCTGTAAAGGCTGTACAGTATACCGTGACGGTTCACGCGCCGGCGTTCTTGTATCAACAGACAGCAAGAAAGAGAAGAAAGAGCAGGAGACCGTAAAACCGGCAATAACCGAGGTGCGTCCCATAGTGCTGAAGGCAGACGTTGTACGCTTCCAGAACAACAAGGAGAAGTGGGTGGCATTCATCGGCCTGCTCGACGGTGAGCCCTATGAGATCTTTACAGGACAGCAGGATGACGAAGACGGTATTCCATTGCCAAAGAATGTGACACAGGGTATCATCATCAAGCACACCAATGAAGACGGCAGCAAACGCTACGACTTCCAGTTCGAGAACAAGATCGGCTACAAGACCACAATCGAGGGACTATCCGAGAGATTCAACCCCGAATTCTGGAACTATGCGAAGCTCATCTCGGGCGTATTGCGTTACAAGATGCCTATCGAGCAGGTAATCAAGCTGATATCTTCTTTGGAACTTGCGTCAGACAACATCAACACATGGAAGAACGGCGTTGAGCGCGCGCTCAAACGCTACATAAAGGACGGCACATCTACAGCCGAAAAGTGCCCCAACTGCAAACAGCCGCTTATCTTTGAGGAAGGTTGCCTGCACTGCCCCGGCTGCGGATATTCAAAATGTGGTTGATCCATCTTAAAACTATATATATTTCACCGGCAAAGGGTCTTTTCAAAAAGAGGCCCTTTGCCATTTTAAAAGAGAGCAATGAGGACAACAAACTATATAATCCAACTGAAAGGAGTACACTTGTACGCCCACCACGGAGTACTTGAACAAGAAAAGGCGGTTGGAGCCTGGTTTACAATAGACCTTGAAATTGAGATTGCAGACCACAGTTGCCTTGAGAGCGACAAGATTGATGGGACAGTGAGCTATGCCGACGTATATAATATTGTCTGCAAAGAAATGGAGATTCCCTCAAGGCTGCTCGAGAACGTATGCTACAGGGTAAGCAAAGCGTTGTACGAGGCATTCAGGCAAGTTACAAGCATAACGATTACACTCACCAAAGATACTCCACCGATGGGCGGCGACAGGCTTGGTGCAGCAGTTACAATAAAAAGCAAAAGATAACCTATTGTTTACCGATACTTGAAAGCGCCTCACGGGCAGCCTTCTGCTGGCTCTCACGCTTTGAGAAGCCGTCACCTGTGCCATATACGGCACCTTCGACAAGAGCCTCGCTTACAAAGAACACGCCATCCTTGCGTACCTCCTCAAGCACCACCCGGAACTCGACACTCTTATGCTGTTTCTGCCCCCACTCTATCAGACGGCTCTTGTAGTTCTTGTCCGACTTTACAATCTGTTCGATATCGTTCAGGCGGGGAAAGACCCTGTCGAGCAGGAACCTACGACACTGCGAGTAGCCTTTGTCAATATATATTGCACCTATCAGTGCTTCAAGCGCATTACCATAGATGTAGTTGTTATGCTGTCGTTGGAGACCGCAGGAACTGATGAAGCGGTCAAGACCAATCTCCAGAGCCAGTTCGTTCAAGCGCTCACGGCACACCAGATTGCTGCGTGATTTGGTGAGGAACCCCTCGCGTTCCTTCCTGAAATTTGAATAGAGGAAATCGGCCGTTACAGAACTGAGGACAGCGTCACCCAGGAATTCGAGACGCTCATTGCAGCCCAGTTTACGCGAGCCTGATGCCGATGAGCTATGAGTCATCGCCATCTTGTAAAGACCGATATTATTGGGCACAAAGCCCAGAATCGAGTATAATAAAAGATAAGACTCCCTATCCTTACGGGATAGAAGCCTTATCTTATCCAGAATTCTTCTAAAGAACGTATTAGTCTTCAACTTTCTTAAATGCTATACTTGCGTTGTGTCCACCAAAACCGAAAGTATTTGACAAAGCTACATTAACGGTTCTCTTCTGCGCCTTGTTGAATGTGAAATTCAAAGCATAATCAATCTCGGGGTCCTCGTCGCCCTCTTCATGATTGATTGTTGGCGGAACAATATCATTCTTCAGTGCAAGCACTGTCAACAGAGCCTCAAGCGCACCGGCTGCACCAAGCAGGTGACCGGTCATCGACTTTGTCGAACTTATGTTGAGCTTATATGCGTGTTCTCCGAATAGGCTCTTTATGGCCTTGGCCTCTGCTATGTCACCTGCAGGAGTAGATGTTCCGTGAACATTGATATAGTCTACACTCTCAACAGGAAGACCGGCCTCATCAAGCGCCATCTTCATTACCCTCATGGCACCTTCTCCTTCAGGATGAGGAGCCGTAATATGGTATGCATCGGCAGTAAGACCTGTACCAGCAACCTCGGCATAAATCTTGGCGCCACGTGCAACAGCATGCTCATACTCCTCAAGGATAAGAGTGGCAGCACCTTCGGCCATCACAAAGCCGTCACGGCTCTTGCTGAACGGACGTGAAGCACCCTTTGGGTCATCGTTGCGTACAGACAAGGCGTGCATTGCATTGAAACCGCCCACTGCAGTAGGACATATCGCAGCCTCGGAACCACCGGCCACCATGACATCAGCCCTACCCAGACGTATCTGGTCAAAAGCATCAATCAAAGCGTTTGTAGAAGAGGCGCAAGCCGATGTTGTTACATAGTTGGGGCCTTTAAGACCATATTTTATTGATATGATACCTGCTGTCATATCGGAAATCATCTTGGTCAGGAGGAAAGGAGAGAAACGTGGACCATTCTCCTGATTCAACGAGTATGCTCGCATCTCATCCTCAAGAGCGCCCAATCCTCCGATACCCTCACCGAAAATAACTCCGACACGATTGCAGTCTACCTTCTCAAAATCAATACCACTATCATTGATGGCCTCGACAGCCGATGCAAAAGCATAATGCGTATCGACATCGACCTTTCTCATTTCACGGCGGTCCATCGTCGCAGTAGGGTCAAAATTCTTGACCTCACAGGCAAACTGGGTCTTGAAAAGGTAACTATCAAAATGAGTAATAGGTCCTGCACCACTTACACCATTAATAGCATTTTCCCAAGCTTCGGGTACGCTATTACCAATTGGCGAAACGGTTCCAAGACCTGTTACAACAACTCTTCTTTGTTTCATATAGAATTGTTAGGGGTGAGTAGGGAGGGTGCAATTACTTGTTTGCAACCATCTCCTCTACGAACTTAACAGCATCACCTACTGTTGCGATCTTCTCAGCAGCGTCCTCAGGGATTGAGATACCGAACTCGTCCTCGATCTCCATGATGAGCTCTACGCGATCCAATGAGTCTGCGCTCAAATCGTTTGTGAAGTTAGCCTCTGGAGTAACCTCTGACTCTGAAACACCGAATTTCTCAACAATAATAGCCTTTACTCTTGATTCAATTTCTGACATAGTTGTATTTTTTTGAAGATTGAAAATTTGTTTGCTACAAAAGTATGATGAAATTTTATAATAGCAAAGAAAGAAAGAAAAAAATTCACCCAAAAATTGCACAAATACCCGTTTTTGTGCAAAATCACCGTAGAAAAACCACTATTTTAACATTTTATTACACTTTAGGGATATTTTATACGCATCTGGTTCACGACGCAACAAGTAATTGTTTCTCTGCTCCTCAAAAGATGAAGGCAACTGTTTGAGGCGCAACGAGTCGGCGTGCGGGTCATATATCTCAAGCATTGCATCGGCAAATGTAGGTGCCACAATCATTGAAGGCACAGGTGCCGGCAACTGAGGCAAGGGAAGCTCACCTTCGTAGCCGGAGAACGACGCAAAGGCCTTGAGTACAAGAGCCGTTGCATTGAGTTTGCCTTCGGCTGAATAACCTGCTATATGCGGAGTCGCTATATATACCTTATTTAAAAGAGACAATGACAGGTCGGGCTCGCCCTCCCACACATCAAGTACCGCATCGGGCAGAGCGCCGTTCTCCAAGGCAACCAGCAACGCCTTATTGTCAACAACCGGGCCGCGTGAGGCATTTATCAGCAGACGGCATCTCTTCAATGATGCAAAGAATGCTTCGTCGGCAAGATGATAACTGGGATAACGTCCCGCACGTTCCAAAGTAGGATGAAATGTAATTATATTGCATTTCTCTGCAATCTCCGCCAGAGAAACGAAAGCTTCACTGCCCTCCTTCTCCTGACGGGGAGGGTCATTGCGGTATACCGTCATCCCGGCCCCCTCGGCCCATGTTGCCACACGAGAGCCGATCTCACCCACGCCTACGACGCCCAGGGAGAGCCCTTCGACAGGGCAACCACGTTCCTTGGACCAGGCATATATTACTGACTGGACATACTGCAACACTGCTCCGGCATTGCACCCGGCGGCACTCGCCCAACGGATGCCGTTCCCGGCACAGTAATCAGCATCTATATGGTCATAACCGATGGTTGCAGTACCTATGAAACGTACCTTGCTGTCACGCAGCAGAGCCTCGTTGCAATGCGTGCGTGTGCGCACAAAAAGCGCATCGGCATCAGCCACGTCATCTGCACATATTTTCACACCGGGCAAAGCCACCACGGAATGCCCCATAGCCTCAAGCGCCTCGCTCAGGAAAGGTATCTTTTCGTCAATTACAGCCTTCATATTCCAGTTCTTTTGAATCAACCATTACAGGAACAAAACCACGCAAACCGATGCAAACGCGTGCTTTCGCACAAATATAGTGACAAACGAGCGAAAAACATCAAGCTTGCTTGAATGTTTTTTACAGTGACGACGCGTAATAAGCGTTGTTTGCGACGACTGTTACTTTAGTAGCACCAAGGAGTGCGGCTTGCCGCCCCAAAGAAAATATTCAAGTTATATCTCAAATATAGTAACAAACGAGCGAGATAAGCAAAGTTTACTTTGACATTTCACTGCGAGTGCAGTCTATATTCGCAGTTTACTGCAAATACAACGAGTTTTCTGCCAAACTTTTGCCAATATCGCAAACTTTCGTTAGTTTTGTATCAAAGAATCTAAACCCTATTGATATGAAGAGTTTTACAGAGATGAGTTGGCCAATCTTCAACGAAGCGATTGCCGACTACCACAAGACAGACAATGTGGACACACCGATAAACAATCCATACCCCGTAAAAAGTATCGAATATTATCTTTATCTCAAGTGTTGGATTGACACAGTGCAGTGGCACTTCGAGGATATCATACGCGACCCGAACATAGACCCGGTCGAGGCACTTACACTCAAACGCCGCATCGACAAGTCGAACCAGGACCGCACCGACCTTGTAGAGCTCATCGACAGTTATTTCCTTGATACATACAAGGATGTAACCCCTGCCGCTGATGCCACAATCAACACGGAGAGCCCTGCTTGGGCCGTTGACCGCTACTCTATCCTTTCGCTCAAGATATACCATATGCAGGAGGAGGTCAACCGCACCGACGTCGACGCCGAGCACAAGGCAAAGTGCCAGGCAAAGCTCGACGTGCTCAACGAGCAGTACAAGGACATGACCACATCAATCGGCCAGTTGCTTGACGACATTGCCGCAGGACGCAAGTACATGAAGGTATACCGTCAGATGAAGATGTACAACGACCCTGCCCTCAACCCTGTTCTTTATGGAGCTAAGAAATAAAAACGGACGCACCGTCCTGATAACGCGATTCTCGGCTGTAGGCGATATAGCAATGACAATCCCATTGCTATACTCGCTGAGCGAGAGCTACCCCGAACACCGCTTCGTCCTTGTGAGTCGCGAGAGGTTCGGGCAATTTTTCATCAACAAGCCCGCAAACCTTGACTTCGTGGGCGTAAACCTCAATGACTACAAAGGTTTTTTCGGACTGATAAGCCTTTACAAGGAACTCAAGAATAGAATTGCGCCCGACAGTTTTGCCGACCTGCATGGAGTGCTACGTACAAAGGTGCTGCGCACACTGTTCAGCCTTTTCAGCGGCACAAGATGCGAGCACATCAATAAAGGGCGCAAAGAGAAGAAAGCTCTCACACGCAAAGAGAACAAATGTCGTGAGCAGCTCACAAGCACCTTCGAACGTTACCGGGATGTGTTTACACGCTTGGAGTTACCTTTTGAGCCCAAATTCACATCACTGTTCAAAGAGGGTAAAGGCGATATTTCCGAATTCTACGCGTTCCTGCCGCAGAAAGGTAGCGACAAGTGGGTCGGAGTAGCTCCGTTCGCACGCCATAAAGGGAAAATATACCCTATTGAGAAGATGGAGAAGGTTGTTGAGCTGCTGACCGCCGATGAAAAAACGAAGGTCATCTGTTTCGGAAACGGTCCTGAGGAGGAAACTGTTGTAAACGCATGGTGCGCCAAGTACCCCGGCGTGATATCATTCCTCGGCCGCACGAATTTCAACGGAGAGTTGAGACTCATCAGCCATCTTGACGCAATGGTGTGCATGGACTCCGCCAATATGCACATGGCATCGCTCGTGGGAACCCCTGCAATATCCATCTGGGGTGCAACATCACCGCTCGCAGGTTTCCTTGGCTGGAACCAGAGCAGAGAGGATTGCATTGAGTTGCCGCTCGACTGCCGCCCCTGCTCGATATTCGGCAACAAGCCCTGCCTGTACGGCGACTACCGCTGCATGGACATCGCCCCCGAAGTGGTGGCAAGGAGAATAGCAGAGAGAATCAAATAAGAGTTACATAATTAACGAGACAGGGCGACTTCGGTCGCCCTGTCTCGTTAATTATGGCAGATCAATGTCAATCCACGAAAATCCTTGCCAGGTAATCGTAATGCTCGCCGTCAATGCACTTCTCGCACTGGAAGCCATGCTCCTCGGCATACATCTTCAGCGTCTCGAAGTCAATGTAGAGCCAGTCGAAAGGTTCGCCGGTCACACCCTTATAGCGCATCTTGTAGTCAATCTCGCCATAATAACCGGCAGCAAGGTTTATATCCATGGAGCCGTCATCATTCATAAAGATATATTTTATATCCGAAGAGTCAAGCAGTACCTGACCGCCCGGGGCAAGCAGCCTCTTCACCGCACGGAAGAACTCGCCCAGACGCTCAACCTTGCCCACAATGCCAATTCCGTTCATCGCCATGAGAATGGTGTCAAACTTTTCGGTAAATGTATCGTCAAAGAAGTTGATGTTACGCGCATCAATTCCGCGCTCCTTCATAACCTCAATCGACAGCTCCGATATATCGATAGCCATCACGTCAAGCCCGCGCTCCATGAGCACCGCACTGTGGCATCCCGAGCCGGCACCCACGTCCAACACCCTGCCACGGCACAGCTTTATGGCCTCCTGCTCCTGCGGTGGCATCTCCTCAAAGCAGCGGAAGAGCGTGGGCACAGGAATTTCATCCTCATAGAACATTGACGAGAATACCCTGAGCCTGGCAGCCTTGCCGGTGCGGTAATAATCGGAGATAGCCCTGCCCATAGGGTCCTTCTCCTTGCTTGTAGTCCTGTTGTCCATAATACATTATTCTATTGGCGGCACAATGCCCGGTTATCATTTGCGTTCCAGCTCCTGCAACTCCTCCATTTTCTTTGCAGCGAGGAACTCGTATACACCACACAGATGCTCCTTGACCTTGCCGTGACCGAACTCATATACTTTGGTCACAAGACCGTCGAGGAAGTCACGGTCGTGGCTCACGCATATTAGCGTACCGTCAAAATCCTGCAATGCCTGTTTCAGGATATCCTTTGTCTTGAGGTCGAGGTGGTTCGTAGGCTCGTCGAGAATAAGCAGGTTCACCGGCTCCAGCAATAGTTTCATCAGCGCCAGACGTGTGCGCTCGCCGCCCGACAGCACCTTCACCTTCTTTGAGCTTGCCTCACCACCGAACATGAACGCACCCAGCAAGTCACGTATCTTATTACGTATCTCACCCTTCGCCACGTCGTCGATAGTCTGGAACACGGTCAGCTCCTCGTCAAGCAACGAAGCCTGGTTCTGCGCAAAATAACCTATCTGCACATTGTGTCCCAACTGCAGTGAACCTTCGTGCTCAAGTTCCTTCATTATACATTTCACAAGAGTTGACTTACCCTCACCGTTGCGGCCCACAAAGGCCACCTTATCGCCTCGTTCAATGGTGAGCGTAGCACCCGAGAACACCCTCTTTCCGTCGAATGCCTTGCCCACACCGTCCATTATTACCGGATACTGTCCCGAGCGTGGCGACGGCGGGAACTTGAGACGCAGAGCAGATGTGTCCTCCTCGTCGACCTCGATGATTTCAAGCTTCTCAAGCATCTTGACACGGCTCTGCACCTGCAGAGTCTTCGAATATGTACCCTTGAAGCGTTCGATGAAATCCTTTGTCTCCTGAATCATCTTCTGCTGCTCCTCGTACTGCTTCATCTGCTGCTGACGGCGCTCGGCACGCAGCACAAGATACTGCGAGTAGTTCACCTTGTAATCATAGATGCGCCCCATAGTCACCTCAATGGTGCGTGTAGTGATGTTGTCCACAAACTTGCGGTCGTGGCTTATCACAACCACCGCCTTGCCGTTGTTGATGAGGAACTCCTCGAGCCAGCCGATAGACTCGATGTCAAGGTGGTTCGTAGGCTCGTCCAGCAGCAGCACGTCAGGATTGCGCAGAAGCATCTTCGCCAGCTCTATACGCATGCGCCAGCCACCGCTGAACTCACTCGTCTGACGGTTGAAATCCTTGCGCTCAAAGCCAAGACCAAGAAGAGTCTTCTCCACATCCTCCTCAAAGTGAGTCATGTCAATGGCATAGAACTTCTCGCTCTTTGTAGCCACCTCCTCAATGAGCGACATATACTCGTCGCTCTCGTAGTCGGTACGTGTGGCAAGCTCGTTGTTCAAGCGGTCAAGCTCTGCCTCCATCTCATACAAATGCGCAAAGGCCTGCGACGCCTCCTCGAATACCGTGCGCCCGTCCTCCGTCATAAGATGCTGCGGCAGATAGGCAATCACCGTATCCTTCGGCGCCGACACCGCACCACGCGTAGCATTACGCACACCCGCAAGAATTTTCAGCAGCGTACTCTTGCCCGCACCGTTCTTGCCCATCAGCGCAATACGGTCCTTCTCGTTTATAACAAACGACACATCGCTGAAGAGCGTCGTACCTCCAAACTCAACTGTCAATCCGTCAACAGATACCATATATTGTTATACCGTTAATAAATTCTTTGATCAATGCCTTTATTGGAATGATGCGCCCCGGCTTGCGCGTAGGCAAAAGCAAGGGCAACACTCGCCAAGACCTTAAAAAAAATGATGGCAAAAAGCTTTTTGCCATCATCTGAAATGTGTCGGAATGAGGCGACTCGAACGCCCGACCCCTACGTCCCGAACGTAGTGCGCTACCAACT
>CALCYA010000121.1 GCA_937906165.1 uncultured Bacteroidales bacterium
ATTGCAATAGTATTTTCGCTCTGTTACTCTCTTTTCCTAAATCACTCAACTTTTTTTGCTTAGCCCCCATACTTTGCCGGTGAGCCCCAAGATGGCTGAAACAATACAATCTGAAAACCAGTGTGTCTATCCTCCTTGCATAGAGAGTTGAATCAAGTACTCCTTAATTTGTCCTGCCGAGACATTTTTCAGGACTACCCTCTTATCACTGTCAAGAAGATAAAGAACCGGAAGACCGGGAATGTCATACAATAGTTTCTCGTATATCACTCCCTTGTCATCACAGGCATCAATCCAGTCCGGTGGAGCCGGGGCATTCATCCATGCCTCCGTTTTACCCTCAACACACACAAACAGGACTTTCAGGCGTCCGCTCCCGACAAAGTCATTGAATACAGGAGAATCAAGCAATTCGCCCTTTACGATTGAACAGACCTCGCACTCCGGATCACCCAGGAACAAGAGCGTATACTCACTCTTCACACGCGAAAGCCTGCCGTGCTTGCCCTCGCGTGTAAGATAGCTGAAATCGGCAGCCACAGTATGCAGACGATTCTTCTTTGCCATTTTCAAGTCAAAGGCAAATTGTTCCTTGTTGGCCTCATCAAGCCCCTCAAGTTCATTAACTTTCTCAAGAAGCAGGATGTACAGCGATTCATTATAGAGCGGTGACATCGGCTCGGCAAGATACTTTTCACCAAGTGCCATAAAATATCGCAGCATCTTCACATTTGCAGCTATCGAAGATGCGAAGTTGTCAAATGCGGCCTCTTTCTCGGTCACGTAAGGCATAATACTTATAAAGTTCGAGAATCCCTGTTCCGAGATATCCTTATTGCCGATAAGCGAGTAGTCGTCAAAGTCATACTTGTCCCAATAATGAAGAGCCAGATAGTTGGCCCGCGCCTCGGGTCCTTTCAACGTCTGTGGCACATCGGGCAATGGGAAGCCTGCATTCTGTGCAACTGCAGCAATAGGCAAAAGGAACAGAATCACCAGAAAAAGTTTTCGCGCCAGAAACATATGATACATTTTAGGAGACTTCAATATTCATATTGCAAATATAGGATATTTAATTGTCTTTTCAAAGGACAAAACAGAGCAGAATCTCCTCCAATCCAAAAGAGGGGACTCTGCCCTGAGAATTATCAAAAAATACAATACTCAATATCACTCGACAGGTTCAAGAACCACATCCGTGTTGTTGAACAGTTCACTCAGACTGGCAATATGGAAATGGTAGACTCTACCATCTGTTGCTATATAGTCAAACTCTACCTCCTCTGTTGTCCAGCCAAACTGATACTCCGAACGTAGATTCAGGCTATAGTTTCCGTCACTGGTCACCCTCACCGAGCCGATGCGTACTCCGTCCTTTGTACGTGCAAAAGCAACGAACGCATCAGCCGGCATAGGAGTCTTGACACCGTCTACATTGTAATGTATCGTACCATTTATTGTTTCGTTTGTCAGCTTAAATTTCTTCTCATAAAAAACCACCTTCTCAACATTTGAACTTAGAGTTATAATTCCTGCCGATGTTATCTTGACTGTCTTGAACGGCAACGTCTTACGTTCACCACTCTGGTCTGCTGCGCTTGGGTCGGACGCGAGCGCTGCCGAAGTGCCGTATTTCCTTTCATCATCACGTGTGGCAGCAACAGTATACACAAAACGGCCATCGGGCAGTTGCTTAAGCTTTTCTGCATCAAGATTACACTCGGCCAGACGGCTCTCGTCTATCTGCAACATAGGAGCATCTATATATATCTCGAACTCCTCACCGAACGGGTCGACACATTTGCCGTCACTACCCTGGAAACTGGTGACATCAAGAGTTATGTCAACATTCTGGTTGGGCAGATAACTCAAAGAGACGACATCGGTAACATCCTCATTCTGCCCTGTCACAATTGTGCCTTCACCGTTTATCTGGGCCGAGAAGCGGAATGGACGGTATGTTGAAAGTTCAAAGATTACAGAACGGTAAGAGTTGCCCTCATACGGAGTACTGTTATCAAGGACCGAAGTGCTTCCTGCCTGATTGGAAGATATGCGCACCACATCATCGCTTACGGCACGGTTTGTCCTCAGATGCATTGTATAGTGACCTGTTTGAGAAGCAACAGTACTCTTTGGCATAAACATGAACATACGTCCACTCTTTGATGTCTGCCATATATCTTCCGGAACATTGTAATAGTTACAATCCTGGCTTATACCGGCAGGCATATTTTCATCGGTATAATAGTCAAGAGTCTTTGAATAGAGAAGAAACTCATCCTTCTCACCGACATTAATTGCACTGCCCGTAGCATTGTCAACCATAACCATATCAAAGCTGACATGGGCATATCTCTTACGGGGAACGAGCTTATAGAGAATTACCTCATCGGCAGCATAGCCACCAGAGGCATTCTCGGGCTGATACTCATTGAGTCCTGATACTGTTATTGCACGCTGGTGACCGGCATAGACATAGCTTTTCTGCAGAGTCTCGAAAAATTCAGCCTCAATCCACAGACTGTCGACAAAATTGTCAGCCTGAGTCAGGATGTTCTCAAAATAGAGGCGATGCACACCCGGGCCGTCGACAATATATTCATATTTGTACTCGCAGTCCTTGAAATCAGCGCCGAACCACTCGTCATCATCCTTGCGGATGACCGGCAACTGCATTCCCGAAGCAGCACGCACGTCAAGGCTGTTTACCGTTACAAGAACAGGGAATGGATAGAGTATCTCCGGACAGCTCTCAGGAATATTGAACTTCAATGTCACGTACTGGCCTGTCTCGCCACCGTACACCTGGGTTCCCACCCATGAAGGAGTAAACACCTGCTTCTTGATGACATTTATCTCTATTGTCCTTTGCAAACGGCCTTTCTTCAAAAGGATTGTACCCTTTTGTATATCCTTGCCCATGGGATTGAGCATTACTGTTATGCTGCCTTTTCCTGTTGAAGGGTCAAATGTATGGCTTCTGAATTCATGTTCAGCTACGTCATTGCTGCCTAACCATGATATCCTGGCAATATCTTCAGCACTCAACGCCTCACCGTCATTACGGCTTATTGTATAATATAGCGTATATTCATCACCGGCCTCGTCCGACGGGATAACAACACCTGTTTTCTCTACCGCAAGCTTGTATGTACCATCTTGAACCTCCGGGACCCAGCTATCGATTGAAATCCATACGTTGTTGGTGAATGGAGCGTCATGTGCATCTACGAACGTCGGCCTGCCATGAATGAGACTGCCACTGATGTTGAGCACATAAGAATGGTTTCTTCTTATAAGCAGTTGCTCACCTTCTGCGTCAATGAGCGCGACACGGTAATAAAGCTGTTCGTCTGAACCCGGCACATTTCCACGTATGATAACGCTTACAGGATTATCTATCCTATTCTCATGCTCAAATATATACTCCTCACCCTTTGTGTTGACATCCTGGATATCACTCATGAGAGCAGTGTTCTGCGGCAATGTGACATACTCATCAGTTCCCGGCCACGCAAAGCCTTCCTCGTTAGAGTGAGGGGCGACTGTTCCGAATGCATGTATGCCGGTTGCCACAAAGCCGGTAACATTCAGATACTCGGTACTCCAGTCTGCGATAGAAATTTTGGCCTGATTTCGTATCATCTCTATCGAGCCTTTGGCTGCAAGCTCCTGCTGGAATACCTGGCCTTTGCCGCTCGCCTCAAATCGTGCCCAATAGATAAGCATACCCGAAGCACCCTCCATATCAGCCATCACTGCAGCCTCGGTCTTGTTCATAAAGTCGTCGTCGCTGTAGAGGCTCGGATTCTGGTTCGCAATGAAATGTATGATTCTTGTTTCCTCGGGCACATTGGCACTGAAACTGCCGGTGGTTCCCGATGTGGGTACTGGATTTGCGTTTGCAGTAGCAATGAACAGGCCATAAGTATTGAAGCAGAAGAGTGTTATATTCTGTACATCAATGCCGTCAGGATCAACCGCACGAACCTCGACCCTCTTCATGTCAGGCACAGCCGCATTGAAAGTGATGTTCACATACCCCTCGGGAGTATTGCCGGCCGGTGGCAAGGAGATATCGTCCTGGACGCATGACACAAGAGTGACAGCAGCACCAAGCACAGCAACAAACATATTAAATAATCTTTTTTTCATAGCTCTGAAGATTCTCCGTTAGTTATTGGTATATCCTATTTCACATATGCATCGCGCACACAGCGTATCGCTGACTGGTTCGCATTAGCATTGTCATTCTTGTTATTGTAGACAGGACCGCTTGCCGACATATAATAGCTTCCGTTAAGCAGATAGTCAATGGCATCGGCATCCTGATTCTCCGTACCCTGCAGCCCGATGATTATGTCTATTTCGGCCTTTGTCGGAACCCTCCAGTCGTCAAGGACAACGGCATTGCCGTTCTCATCCTTGTAGACCTCAACATAGTTCAGGCAATGTTCGCGCAGAATCTCCATACGGTCCGCGATTCCGTTCCTGTTATTGTCAAGAATGGTTCCGGTTATCTTTCCGTCTTCGGCAACAGTATAATTGCTGAAATCTTTTATATCATCAAGATTTCCGTAATTTGTATATATTGCGCCAAGGCGCGATGCTATCATGAATGAAGGCGACACAAGCTTGGCATTGTCGGCTCCCGGATCTGTGTAGCCATCCGTTATACGCGGATGTCCTACCTTGTATTTATCCGAAGTCGCGGTCACCCTGATATGATACATGCGGGCATTGGTAGATGTCTCACATGTGCCGACGATTGTCGGTTCATTGTTGTCCGCGCCCCATTCATAGAAAGATGTTGTCGATTTGCCGTTCCTGTCTGTTTCTGTAACAACCTTTGAGTGCCAGAAAGCATTCTGGTTGAGGCCAGCGTTCCAACCACCGGCAGTATAACTGTCTGTGTAATAATTATAGTTACCATTCCACGATGTCCCGTTCACTCCAACAGACACATACCGCGCAGAACCTTTCTGTTCGTATGTAGTTACACTGCCTGTTCCCCTCTTGAAGTCATCTCGATAAGAGTACCAGCCCAGCTGGTTAGTGATATATACAAGCGGATACTGCTCTACCCATACCGTATCCTTGAGTCCTTCGGCATTCTCCACCTCGAACATGAAATAACGTATTGTATTGTTCTCAGGAATAGGGCTGTCAACAGTAATGTTTCCCGATATGCCTTGAGCCGTTGCCGTTATTCCACCATCAGGATATCTCTGTTTACTGCCGAACTTGTCAATGTAATAGGGATAACTGGTATTGTTGTTCAGCAATGTGACGGTAACATCCGAAGAGGAAGAGAAGAGCAAGGTTGTAGAATCCACAGCAACGTTATGCATCTTAATTGTATCATGGTTCACCGTAAGATATTTGGGTGCATTCGCGCCATTGACATCTACGTCTACGACAGTCCAGTCACGGACATAGTACTTGAGGTCCTCAATCACTATCGGTTCTGTCTCCTCCTCGGCACCGGGAGCATTTATTGTACCGGAAACCCTATAGTAGTTGTTACGTTTGAAATAGTGTTTGCCTGCCGGACGCAATGCTATCTGATAGTAGCTGTTTTCATGTATCTTGCCATCATAGTCCACAGGGATATTCACAATGAGAGAGGTACCTCTTTCAAAGAACTCGTTATTCTCCCACGAATGGCTGTACAAGTATGCCGTTACCATAACAGAATCCGCATCCCACTTGAAATAGCGTCCGGTACTCTTGTCAGGAGTACGCAACAGGGGTTGGGGTTTCTCGTCCTGGCTGGCAAGAGGTATGACAGAAGTGCTGTAGGGGAGATTACGCAGATAGTAACCGATATGTGCATTGCTGACGAAATCGACATCACTGCCCTTATAAAGGACTATGTCGAGTTTGGCCGCTGCACGGCGCAGGTTGACCTTCAGGCGAGTCTTTTCCTTGTCGATACCGTCATAGAGCACCACTGCCGAAGGGGATGATGGCTCCACGACCACAGTTCCAGGAAAAGCGGCACCGTCCATAAGGAAACTGCCGGGTGCATTCTCTACACCAGAGCCTGTCATATGTATTCTTTCATCGACCTGATTGAGACTATGGAGCGACTCGATATCAGCAAGATCCGCAAAGGTACTTTCGGGATGAGTGCTGTTGGCAATCACATATACATAATACTTGGCATCCTTCGTAAAGACTCCCGCACGTTTTGTCTTGAGCCTTATCGTGCCGGCATATGAGGGGACCACATTGACACGCTCGCTGTATTTGAACTCTCCGCTCTCCTCAAATATCACGATATCAAGATGATTCACACTCCACTCCAGTTCATTGTCAGCCACTGTGGCACGTGTCATCAATCCCCCTGTCACAATATCAAGAGAGATATAATCGTTGTCCGATGACAAAGTTCCGTATTCCTGTTCATCGTCCACACATGAGTGCAAAGCAGCAACAGCAATTGCCAGGAAGAGAGAATATATAAAGCGTTTCATGGTTTTCATTAGTTATGTTATAACTGTCTAATCCTTATAATCTTTGGGTCACTTCCACTATTGGGCCAAGCAATCTTCTCGCTTGTACCATTAATGAAGAGATAGAGAGAAGAACCGTCGGGCATCCACGACTGCGTATATGTAATTCCGAAATCCACTCCAGTACCGGAGTTTGCCGGGTTAAGCGGGATAACGACAATCCTGTACCAGTTTTCCGAATCAGCAACCCAATCGGCAGGATCTGTAAGCTGCACATCCGGTGCATTGCTCTTGTACACTCTTATCTCGTACTCGGTATCGGCCTTGTTCACAACCGGAGTCCAGGTCTGCATTTCAGGCTTGTCCATTTTGAACCATACCGTGAAGGCGTCGCCCTCTTTCTGATTGTCGTCACTGTTATACTTCATCACGGGCTCAATTGTGATCTCTTCGGATGGAGTGATATAATCGGGGACTACCGGATTGTGGTATGTGGGATATGCAAACTCGCCACGTTCCCAATTGTTCTCCTCCTCGTCATATTCCCAGTCAAGGACCTCATAATCGATTTCTATGCCGCTTGTGATACCGGTGATGTTAAAACGGTAGATATGGTTACGTACAATATTTGCCTCACTCTTGTCTATAAGGTCTCCATTGGCATCGTAAGAACCGAACCTTATCGAGTTAGGGAACTCAAGAGGCTCCTGGCTGCCGTCACCCAACGTGACGCTTATATTGGGACGGTTATCTGCCGTATGGAGCACATTGAACTCGGGAACATATATCCAGTAGCGCCTGCCCGGCTCATATTCATACAGGGCAAGCGGTGTATCCACATAGCTGTGAAAGGCATTCATGCACTGCTCCTGGTCAAGAGCCGTTGTATATGCGACAGACGACCAACCCGAAGGCATACAGTATCCTTTACTGTTGTGGTTATTCAGGAAGGCGGCATCAAGAGAATAGCCGTTGGCAAGCATCTCGTTGCTGAGCACAACCTCAACCTTTGCCATAGAACGCAGAAGTGCAATCTCGCCTGCATCCTGCTGCTCGCTGCCGTCAGCCTCGAACTGCATGACGCCCCACATAGGGATGTATCCATAGGGATAGACAACATTGCTCAAATCATAGTAAGTACCGTCAAGATCACCTACATTTGCATGGCAGTTTGCAAAAACCATAACCTTGTACTGTGTCCCGGACTTGAGTTGCAACGCGGTGACATCACCGGCAAGCCTATACTCACTCTCACTCACCGGCCAGTGCATCAGATTTGCCACCTCGCCGATATAGCTGCCGGCTGTGCTGAAAAAGAAGACTCTCAAACCGTCATACGCTATGCGATTATCGTAAGGCACTGCTTCTGCTGTAATATAGCCCTCTTCCCAGGCAGCCCTTGTCTGCCTGCCGGCATCATCCACTGTCAGGGTAAACATCACCTTCTTCAGCACCCCGTCATCGGCACATGGAGCGTCATCGATGATGGAGTTACACGATGAAAGCGTGTAAACCGCCAATAGGATAAACAAGAATCTCAATTTCTCAAACATAGCGTCAATTCATTGATTGGTTATTCAATACTACCCTCCATGAGTTCACAATGATGGATGAAGATATCCAGCGTCCTGCCTCATCGAGGAAGAAAGTCATATTGTACTCATCCTGGCGGTCGAGGTACTCCTGATTGCTCATAGCCTTGTTATAGTTGCCCTTCACAAGAAGTGCATAGTCGATAAGTGGCACCGAGAGGACCACCTCGTCCTTTTCAAGGTTCCGCACAACAAGTACCGGACGGTTGCCATCCACCAGACGGCCGGTTGTAAGTTCCGCGACAGCAACACCTACCGATGATGCCGCACGTGTTTCATTGTCATTGTAGATATCGGCATTGATATCGGCGCTGCCGGTCTGCAGGCTCCATGGTTTGTATACAATCAGCTCGTCATCAAGGAGCGAGTTGTCGTAATCCATATAACCGTTGTAGTCCTGTATCTCGAACGAGAAGAGTTCGGGATTCACATCCTCACCCGATAGCTGCTGCAGAATCACGCGAACCACATTGGTATTCTTTGTCAAGGATATTGTCTCGTAATGTATTCCGGGAGCATCAGTCAGAGTCGCCTTCAACGATCCATGGAACAGAGGGGCAAGATCCTTGTCTACAATGCCGTAGCCTTCTGAAGCAATACGGTTCATACGGCATTTCAGTTCTTCCTTTGTTGTTGCGCCTATCTGCGCTTCGGGGACAACAAACGAATCACCGTCACCAATTCCGCACCACGCCAGGAATTCATAATCGCCAGCCTTTAGTTCTACAGGCAAGGCGTAGTTTTCGTCGGCAAGTGCCGCACCGCTTTCCTGCCCTTGATAAACAAGGACACCGCTGCTGTCGAACACATAAAGCGCCACAGAAGTAACCTCATGATTGAAAGCATCGGCAAACTTCATGTTCATGTCGTACTTGAACCTTATTCTATAATGTACAGAACAGTCGCCCTCATCATCAAAGATAACGCTGTTGTCACACGACATTAAGACAGTTGCCAACAGAGCCAGCAGCACTCCCATCCTACTAAAGATTGATGTTTTATTCATATGTGTCTGTTTTTATATATTATCCGTACCTGGTATGCACAGTAGTAAATTCAAATCCGGTGGAAACCCTAATCGACAAGGTTTCAGTCACGTGCCTTTCTTTGCACCGGCACGTCAAGTGCGTCTTGCTTTGTTTTGAATGTAGTGTGGGGTTGTCCCACACTACATTCTTGATAGTATAGGTTCTGTTTAGAATAGTTTTGTATTATTTGAGGGAAACGTTCTGGTTAACAAGTTTCCAAGAGAGTACATTGATTCTTGCCGCGATGTAAGACTCTGTGTCGCTTGGAGAAACCGGCTCCTCTACAGCCGAGTCACCATCGTATACAGGAGTACCGAGACCTACGATGTCTGTCACGTTCACTGCATAAGAGTGATTGCGTACCACACCATACTCTCCACTCTTGCCCGCAGCACCGAGGTGCTTGATATCGGCAAAGTAGTAAGACATACCGTTCTTCCATACCTGGGCATGCTCAAGAGCATCGAGTGCCGCATTCAGGTCGTCAACAGTCACATCAGCGAATGTAACGCCATCGGCATTGCGAACCTTCCACACTTTAGATTCAGCTGCAGTTGTCAGCTTGTATGTTACGGTATAACTGTCGACATCAGATGTTCCGGCTACAGCAAGTTCTATGTCAGCGGGAGCTATTGATGTATAAGTTGAATTCTCATAAGAGTAATACTTTGAAGCAAGAGCTGTAGCAATGCTTGTCTTGAGACCATCAATTGTAAGATACTCACCGAGCAGTTTGACTACCTCAACCGGATTTCCGTCAGCGTCAGCAATCTGAGCCTTCACAAGCACCTTGGTATTCTCACCGCTTGTATTCTCGAGGCAATAGTCTGCAGCATCCACTTCATTGCTTAGGCTATTCCAGCTGAAATTCTTGCTCAGGACAACACTACCTGCAATCTCCGCTGACTTGCCCCAGAATGAACGCTTGTAGGCCTCAATATTCCAACCTACGATACCGAGATTGTCATCTGTCCATGAAGCCTCAATGCTCTTGACAAGATTTGAATGGCTGATTGTCGTATTGAGGTCCCAACCAAGAACCTTTACATAGAAATTGGTTCCGGGAGCGTAAGGATTCTCGATACCTGTATCAAACAGCTCGCTTGTCTGCGACATTGCAACCTTGGCTGCAACACGCTCTACATAGATGTCAACAGGAGATGCTACCGCACCAGTCTCTGTAGAAGAGATATTGGCAACTGTAATAGGAGTTGCGTCCATCACGTCCGCACCGCTCAGATATACAGAGTTACTCATGAGAAAGCCGTCAGCAAGGTTTGCAGCTGCAGCCTCCTCAACCAGCTGTGACTTAAGATCGGCAAGAGAGAGAGAAACGCCTGAATAGTCCCAGTTTACTACAGCTACAACCTTGGCTGGGTTTGTACCTTTGTTATTCTTGATCATAAGGACAGTGCTTGTTACCGTCTCCACATTTTCCGGAACACTTCCTTCATCGCCCAGATCTGTCTTGACAATATAGTTCACACCTGTGCCGCCAATCTCGCTTGAGACATTGAAGGGAGAACCCGCATTGTCAAAGAAGAAGAAATACGCGTTGTTAACTGCCTGCTCTTCAGCTGTACCATCGGCATAGTCTGCGCGGGTAGCATCATAAGCAGAGTTCACATTCACTGCAATGTATGAGGTCTTTGCATTAGCCACCGGAGTATCGACTACGCCATCGTCCTCATTTGTACAGCTGAACAACATACCAGCTGCCAACAAACCTAATAATAATCTGTCAGTCTTCATAGTTTTAATCAAATGTTTAGAAATTATCAATTTTTGTCAATCATTCACTTTATCTCATTAACCTGGTTTATTGCATCCGCAGCCTCCTCTACCCCCATTTCAAGAGCTTTACCGAGGAGCTCAAGCGCCTTGTCATAGTCCTTCACGAATGCTGCATAGATGCCACGTGCATAGACAGCCTCGGCCGAATCGCCAGCCTTGTCAAGATGCCTCTTCGCACTTGTTATATCTTTATTCTGCATCTCAGATATCGCAGCATTGAGGTTCGCCACAGGATCATTGGGGTACATACGCACCGCAGTCTCGAACACATCATTCAGTTCCTGCGAATCATTGTCATACTGCTGGGCAAGGATATAAAACTCCTCAAGGCTGAGTTTTTGAGGACTCTCGGCAAACACCCTCTTGATCTCTTCTACATCGCTGTAGCAACGTATTGTATATTCAACCTTGTAGTCAGAGTGGCGCAGTGCCGGGTAACACTCCTTATACATTATGCTATAATCCTCGGGATACTTTGACTTGATGACCCACTCTTTGTTGTCGGGCTCACGATTCCCGTCGATGAGAGCCAGAATGGCAGTCCTGTTCGGGAGAGACGATGCCTCTACGTACTTTCTCAAACCGTCCCAATCCTCGGGTTCGTATGAAGTCTGGATGAAGTCTGGAGCAAAGTCATAAAGGTTCCGGACATATTTCTTGAGAGCTTCCGTACGTCCTTTTGCAAGACGTTCATTGTTCGCATAACCGCCCTCGGGAGACGCAAATCCCTTGATGACAAGGGAGGTGAGCGTAATATCCTTATCATTTTTCACAGAATCGATGGTCGCTGTAATCTTTGCGAGCTCGCTCTGGTTGCTGCGGTATGAAGGATTGATGACAGTCTTGTTGACCACAAAGTCAATGAAAGCTGAACCGCTGAGTGCGCGTGTCTTTTCCGCCTCTGTGGCAGGGCGTACATATACATACTTGGGAGAGAACACCAGTTCCTTGAAAAGGCCTATCTGCGCAAACTGTTCATCTACGAGCTTGGTGCAGCAACCATAGTCACCGCGATGCAGTACAAGATGTGCACCGTTCATCCAGTTCTCATAAGGAACAACTACATTATAGTTCATATCCTCAGGCATATCCGACGCGCGGTAACTCTTGCCGTTCTCACCGGCAATGATGCTCTTGTCGTTACGGACATAGTAGTAATAGCGGCGGCGGCCATAGAAGCCCACCGATGAGAGTTCAACGCTGTCACCGCCATTTACCAGAATGGGAGTGAAGAGCACTGCACGGTTTGAAGAGACATCGAGAGTCGAAAAATCGACATGCATATTCACAGCCAGGAATTCGCCATTGCGTTTCATACGCAGATTCTCGACCTTTATACCATCGACGCTCTGCGCATCAACAGCAGAAAAAGCAGCGAACAAGGCTAACAGAAGAAATAATATACGTTTCATCGTTGTCATTTTTTAAAAAAGATACACTAAGTTAATTGCAGCCTTGGTAGGACCCACATAATGGTGGTCAGCGTCCTCCTCAACCTTTCTGCCACAGCCCACACACTCAAAGGTATCGAACCTTGTATAGCTGTAGCCGAATCCTATCTCTGCCTCGAGATTCCAATGCTCGTTCAGAATCCAAGAGTAGCCATATGCAAGGCCGGCTCCTGCGAACCACCCCTGGAAACGGCTGTCACTAAGCCTTGAGAAATCAGTTCCCAAGAAAGATATGCTATTCTTCAGTCCACCCACATTATATTGTCCTCCATGCAAGTGGAAACCAAGGAAATGCCCCGAGAAACGGTCACAGAACCAATACCTGAACTCGGGCTGTACAAGCCAATGCTTCCATTTGCGGCCATGTGACATGTCCCATGCGTTGAAGTTGCCCGACACATCAAGACTCCATTTTGGTGCCAGACCGAGTTCTATACCCGCATTGACATTTGCAGTCACGTCATAGACAATATTTGTCTTGAGCGCGACCTTTTGCGCCTTTGCCTCCTGTGCAAGAAACAGCGCCATTGCCAAAAGCAGCAAACAAGATAATTTTTTGCTAACACTCATATCGTTTATGTTTTAGATTTAATAAGCTGTTTAAAATTCCATGGAGCTGATGCTTCGTTGTCATTTTCAGGAATCATCGTTTATCCATTTTTTAACGGTTGCACAACCAGCCTCCGATAAACCAATGCAACCACATTGTTTAATAATATGCCCCCTCAAAAAGTCATCGAAGAGATATTCCTCTCTAAACACACCACAAATTAAATCCATTTACAAGAAGAACATTTTCCTCTGCAATGAAAAGAGTTTTCGCTCTATTGAAAACTGTTTTCCCTCTATTGAAAAATCTTTACTCTCCGTTGATTTTCTTTTCCGTATGTGTACAGAATAGCGTCCAGGAAGTCTTAGGAAGGCATTTACACTTTTTGAAAGGAGCCGGCCTTTTCATTGAACTCCGCAACTGTCACCAGTTGCCTGACAACAAATTTTGCAGGGTCACAGTCCACATCATTATTATAGAGGAATGCGTCCCAACAGCAACCTATCATACTCTCATATATTGCATTTAGCCTGCAGCACAGATTGTACAATTCTTCGAAAGTGCCCATTCCGCCGCTGATCTCATTTTTAAGTTCATCGGCAAGAAACTGATAGTGCAGGAACTCCTCGCGCCTCAGATGAAGTTGATAAGGAGAGAATGCAAACAGATTGGCACAGGTAGCCTCACATAACTCCGAGAAGGAGACAATACATTCCATATCGTCAATCCAGTCAATGGAGACCAAAAGGACATTAGCATTTGTGTTGTCACTATTCATACATATCAACAATCAGATAATACTGTCACGAAATAAATACCTGTACCGGAAATACTGTTTCCTCTTTATTGAATTTGATTTCCAACGGATTGAAATCTGTTTCTCTACAGTTTACACAAATTTCCAGCCAATTGAACAAAACGGCATAATTCACTATACAACAACGTATTACATAAAAGCACAAGGGAAATATCATGGATATTTCCCTTGTGCTTTTGATATATATGACTTTTATTGCTCCCTGTGTTGCGATGGAGCCGGCAGACCCTGCTGAACGAATGCCTTGTTCATTGAGGCAGGCGAAGCGAAACCGGAACGGAATGCGATATCAAGCATCTTTGAATTAGGTTCCTCTTTAATGAGACGTATCGCATACTTGACACGATAGCTGTTGACCATATCATAGAATGATTTGTAACCGCTACGGGCTATAGTCTCACAAAGATAGTTCCTGTTAGTCGACAGTTCCTTGAGCAGGACCTCAAGCGAGAGATGGGGAGTAAGGAATATCTCTTTCTCATTGAAGAGTTTCAGCAGGCTATCCCTAAGCTGTTCATAACGCGAGTCGGACAACCTGTATTTCGATTTTGCCGCCACACTCTCCACCACATCGTTGTACACACGCTTCTCCTTGATGAATTCAATCTCGTGCCAAGGGTCAAGAGTAAAGACAACAAACAGGACCGTAATTATTGTCAATATTATATCTGTGGAAAACTTGACCCACGGATCATCGCACAAGTAATTCACAGCCAAGATTATACACAACAGAGTGGGCAGACGGAAGACATAATTCGGGAAAGAATGATAGAAATCATGCACATCGGCATATTCGAATTCATCGACTCCACGGGAAACCCTCTTGATTCTTACAGCCATCTGTATTGTCAGTGCAAAGAACACAAGGAATATCAAAAACGCGACAACGATGACAGCATTCCTTCCTTGCGGTGTAAAGGTAATTGAATTCGTTACACGGAGAAAAAATATCACCAGCACAAGCAATGACGGCAGAAATAAGATTTTCTCAACATTCGTCGACTGCTTTTTCGGGAAAAAGACCTTGCGGCATATGACAAGCATCAAAGGAGGCGTAAACAGCAACGAGAAGGCATTTGCAAACCTCAAAGCCTTTACATTGTCAAGCTCAAACAGATATATCAGCTCGAAAATCTGCATAAAGAACAGCAAGCCCACAAAGAACTGGGCCGGGAACAATCTTTCGAAATGTTCATTATACGCTTTTGGTCTATAACACCACTTGATGATGGCACCGAACAAACTCACTGTTATAAAAACAATGTTTGCAGCAAAGAAGAGTTGTGTTTCCATTGTAATTCCTATGGCATCGTTTGTACGGTGTCAAATTATTGTTTACTTATGCAAAGGCAATAATATAGGAGTTGTCCATTGATACAAATATCTACCGCGATGGTGTCATCCCGACAGAGCGCAGCGACGAGGGATCTCAAAAATATCGCGAAATAAGAGATTCTTCACATTCGTTCAGAATGACAAAACAACGTTTTGTTATCGGTGAGTTCATTAGTGTAACAATGAACGAACCAATGCTCTTTTGTTTTGTTATCGACGAGTTTTGCAGCAACAGGTCAAACGTAGCACTCCCACCCCTCCGCCAGTAAACTGGCACCTCCCCTCAGGCAGAGGAGGAATTTAACTTATGACGTTTGGGTTGCGAAAAGCAAAACGAGTCAATGACAGTGCAAATATAGGAATGACATGATACGTTTTGGACAACATCTATATTATTACTTATGCAAAAGTAAACTTTTTCAACAAAAAAAATGTAGACACGAATACATTTTTATCGCGTATATCCTAAAAAAAACAGCATAAGGGGAAAGTGCAGCGACCATAATATACAAGAATTATAAGAAATTGTATCCTTGATCCCAACCTACACTTCCGGAAACTATTTCTTCAGATAATGCAGCACAACGCTGTTTCCTTTACGGAAAAGTTCCTTAGCGGCAGAACGCAGAGCCTCGGCTGTTACAGACCTGTAATATTCCGGCTCGCGGAAATGGGTATCCACATCCCCCCTCAGTACAGCAAGGGCCACATTTCCGCCGAGATTCTCACCGCTCAGGTTGCGGAAAGTGAACTCCGACTCAAAGCGGTTACGTACCTTCTCAAGCTCAGCCTGCGGAACAAGTTCACTCTTCAGTTGCTCAAGCTCGGCCCACACGGCAGCCTCGGCATCCTCTACCGACACTCCGTCGGGAACACGCGAATATATCCAGAACATTCCTGCATCCTCACTACCCGAGATGAAGGCATCTATCTTTGAAAAGAGCCTTTTTTCCTTTACAAGGCGAGCCTGCAGACGGCCTGAATAGCCGTTGGAAAGGACGTCGGAGATAACATCGCAAGGATAGTAGTCGGCAGCGGTGCGGCTACCCATATGAAAGCCCATATACAATGCATTTTCAGGAACATTACGGCGTACCGTCCTGCGGCGCTGGCGCGTCTGGCGCGGTTCCTGTGGCAGTACGGCCTTGGGAGCGCCCTTTGCGGGAATTGTCCAGAACCATTTGCGGCTCCACTCCACCACCTGTTCAAAAGGAATATCACCCACCACAGAAAGCACTGCATTGTCGGGAGCATAATAACGGTCATAGAAACGGCGTATCACGCTCACCGGCGTATCGGCAATATGCGCGAAACAACGTCCGATTGTAGACCAACGGTAAGGATGTACCTTATAGGCCATGGAACGCAGCATGCTGCTTACATCGCCGTAAGGGCGATTCAATGTTGTCTGCTTGAACTCCTCGATTACAACCTGACGCTGCACATCAACCTTCTTCTTTTCAAAAGTGATGTTACGCATGCGGTCGCTCTCCATCCAGAAAGCCAACTCGGCATTCTGTTTGGGCAAAGAGATATAATAACAGGTGACATCGTTGTTGGTATATGCGTTGTTCTCGCCGCCGGCACGCTCTAAAGGCTCGTCGAACGACGGTACAGCCTTTGTACCCTCGAACATCAGATGCTCAAGCAAGTGTGCTATACCCGTGTGTTCAAAATCCTCGTTGCGTGCGCCCACCCCGTAGAGCAGGTTCACGAAAACCATTGCAGCCCCATCCGCGGGTATGTGCACCACACGTAACCCGTTATCCAATGTCGCAATGTTCATTTCAGGTGTCACCATAATCCATTCTTTTCGTTTGCTGTGCAAAAGTAGCTATAAATAGTCAAAAAAACCAAAACAAATGTTCCTTACACAACTAAAAAAGAGGAATGAGCGGCATAATTATTTAATTATTGTTATAAACCTTTCCAAAACAAAAGTAATGGCGGAAAATGTGGAATAATATCCGTAAAAATGACTATTTTCGCAAGAAGTATTCAGCCGTAGCAATGAAAAAGAAGAAGAGCATCATAAGCAGGACAGCCAGAAGCATCCTGATTATTGCCGCTATCCCCATTATCATCTTGTGGATAGCGATTATAGCTCTCTACCTGCCGCCGGTACAGCGGTATGCCACCGACATGCTCTGCCGCAAGATAAGCGAGAGCAGCGGCTACGATATAAGCATAGGCTCACTGCACCTTGCATTCCCGCTAAAGCTCAACATTGGAGACTTTTCCATGTCACGCAACGGCACACCTTATATAAATGGTGAGAAAGCCAACCTTAACGTCTCGCTGTTGCCGTTGCTCACGGGAGAGGTTGAACTCAATTACATCTACCTTGAGGGCATTGACCTTGACACAAAAGATATGATTCCCGACGTTGCCATCAACGGCAACATTGGATATTTCAGGACCGCCGCACGCAACATCGACCTCAATAAGGAGATTGCCGACATCAGACAGGTTCACCTGCACAGCACACACCTGGATATAACACTCACCGACACAATCCCGAGCAAGGACGACGAAGAAGAGAGCACATTCAAGTGGGCTTTCAGGCTACATAAAGGAAACATCGAGGATTTCAGTGTCAACATAGCACTCCCCGCGCAAGGCATCACCGCCACGGCAAGCATAGGCAACCTGGAGCTGGATGGCGGAACAGCAGATATCGGTACACAAACATACACTCTTGAGAGACTGGGGCTTGACAACTGCGGTGTAGAGTATGGCATGAGAGGCGGCAACGCCCCCCTTGACCACATCAATGTAGACGAGATAAGCCTTGAATGCAGCGACCTTGCATACACTCCCGAATATGCCAAGGGCGAGATAAAGGATTTCACATTCACACAACCCGGCGGAATAAGCATTATAAAGACAAGCGCATCTCTGTTTGCCGACAACAACTCGCTTGAGGTAAGGAGACTGGCAATGGACAGCCGCAACGGCTCGTACGTCATTGCCAAAGGCTCAATACCGTGGGAGGCACTACGCCTGGGGGCTGCATCAAGACTCATTGCCGATCTTGACGTAAGACTCAACAAGCGCGACCTCACTGAACTGATAACAGACGAGCAATACGAGGCACTGTCAATATTCCAAGACGACATGTTCAGCAGCAACATCAAAGTCAGCGGCAATATGAAAAGGATGGAGATAGACACCCTCAACATAATAGTCCCATCCATAGCAACGGTTGGTGCAAAGGGTTATGCCACAAACCTGACCGATGCAAATAGAATGACTGCGACACTGCAGATACAAGGAAGCGCCGACGACATACGCCGTTTCATTGACAACAAAGCGGACACGATAGCCAACGCCTACGGCAAGGCCGACATTGCAGGAACAATAGGATACAGCAACGGCACAGCCGACGCCGATATTGACATTGCGGCTGCCGGCGGCACAGCAACGGCAAAAGCCACATACGACGTGAACGCAAGCCGCTACGATGCAGACATTGCCGTAAGCGAGGTGGAGATAAACCGCATAATGCCCGAACTTCCGCTCAAGAAGCTTACGATGAATGTGGCAGCCAGGGGAGAAGGGACGGACCTGTTCAGCAGCCACACAACATACAACGCACATATAACCCTTGACACACTGCTTTACGGCGAGACGGCATTAGGTAACATAATATTGGATGCCAGCCAGGCAAACGGTCTTTCAAGGATTGACATAAACGGTGATGACAGCAACCTCAAGTTCAGTCTCAAAGCCGAGACACTGCTCGACAGCGCAATGATAAAGAACAGCACGCATCTTGACATTGCCAAGGCCGACTTCGGGAAGCTGAATATCGCACAGGGCCTGAGCACGCGGATGCAGCTTGCCCTGGAGCTCAGCACCGACATGGGCGAGGTACACGCCATAAGATTAAAGGGAGAGGAGATAGATATCACCACTCCACAAAAGAGATTCAACCCGAAGAACATATATATCAATGCGGCCACAACGCCCGACTCCACATTCATATATGCACAGAACGGCGACCTCAATATAAACGGCGAGATGAGCAGCGGCTACAACGGCCTTTTCAGCTCGCTCGACAAGGTTGCAAGGTTATTTATGGATGCACTGCAGAACGAGGACATGGTACATTACCTGCAGGACTACGAAAAAGAACTGCCTACCATAACGTTGGGCGTGCAGTGCGGCCGTGACAACATGCTGTCCAACCTGCTTGCCATGAAGGGAGTAACAGCAAACTCAATGAATATAGACCTGAAGATGGACTCCATCGACGGACTCAATATGCGTGGCGGCGTATACGGGCTCAAGAGCGGCGAGCTGAACCTTGACACAGTGAGAGTACTTACAAGGCAGGAGGGCAACAGGATAAGATATTTCGCAGGAGTGCGCAGCACCGCCCTCAACCCCGACAATGTCAAGGAGAGCTACAACGCGGCACTGTTCGGCAACCTTGCCGACGACACCCTCTCGACAAACTTCGTGTTCCGCGACCAGAACGAGAAGATTGGCGTGAGGATAGGAGCGACAACAAAATTGAGACCACGCAGCATCGACATAACATTCAAGCCACAGGCAATGCTTCTGGGCAAAAAATTCAGTTTCAACCCCGACAACTACATAAACATCGGTGAGGGATTCAAGACCGATGCCGATGTCATGCTCAGCAGCAATGAAGGGACAGGAATGCACCTGCGCACCCTCCCCGGCGGAGAGCAGGAACAGAGCGCAAACCTCGAACTCTGGGGTCTTGACCTCAAGAGCCTCACAAGCATAATACCCTACTCGCCCGACATTGCCGGCACATTGGACCTCGACCTGCATTTCAGGCAAGACAGCGAGGGCATTCTGCTCAGCAGCGACATAAACGCAGGAGGACTCTCATACGAGGGTGTATATGTGGGCAACGAGAGAATTGAGGCCGTATACCTACCCAAAGAGGACAACGCCCACTACCTCGACCTGCTGCTCATGCACGAAGAAGAGGAGGTCGCCCACATATCGGGTAACTACAGGGAGAGCGGCAACGGTCAGGGGCTCGACGGCGACATAAGCCTGACACGCTTCCCGCTGGAGATATCCAAAGCCTTTCTGCAGGATGCAGGAGTGAGCCTCAGCGGTTACCTCAACGGCGAGATGAGTGCCAAGGGCGAGTTCTCAAAGCTCAACACCAACGGACGCATACAGTTCGAGTCGGTCGATATCGATGCGTACGGTTTCGGCACAAGCCTGCACATGGCCGACGAGACCGTAAGAATCATTGACAACAAGCTTCAATTCAACGATTTCAGCATTTATGCAAAGGGAGACAACCCGTTCAAGATAAACGGAAATGTCGACTTCACCCACCTCTCGAACCCCGCATTCAACCTGCGTATGAACGCCAACGACTACGAGTTCATAAACAGCAAACGCAAGAAAGGCTCAATGTTCTACGGCAGGCTTTTCGTGGACACAAAGGCCATGATAGGCGGCACGCTCAACAACATGCGGTTCTACGGCGATGTCACCATGCTTGGCAAGAGCAACATCACATACGTAATGCTCGATGCCCCGATAGAGTCGGACAAGGAGCTCGACGGTCTTGTGGAGTTCGTGAACTTCAACGACACCACCACCTTTGTGACACAGGACGACGAGATTGACCTGGGCAACATAAACCTTAACCTTAGTCTGAGGATTGATGACGGAGCACGCATAAATGCAGACCTTGACGAGGGGCGCAACAACTATGTCACCACCCAGGGAAACGGCAATCTCCACATCACATACACCAGCGAGGCCGGGCTAAACGTGACGGGACGCTACAACATGAACGGCGGCGACTTCAAGCTGAGCCTGCCGGTTATACCGCTCAAGACACTGCAGATAAGCGACGGCAGCAACGTGAGCTGGACAGGCCCTATCCTTGAACCGGAACTGAACATTACAGCCCTGGAGAGAGTGACATCATCGGTGACATTTGACGACAACAACATGGTCCCCGTACCCTTTGACGTGGGAGTGAAGGTGAGCAACACGCTCAGCAACATGGGATTGAGTTTTGTGATGTCCTCACCCGAGAATGCCACGGTACAGGAGCAGCTGAATGCGCTCGACACCGAGACCATGAACAGATATGCCGTCACCATGCTCATCACAGGAGCATACGCAGGCAGCAGCAAGAGCATGACGGTAGCCAATGCGCTGAACTCGTTCATTGACGCAAAGATAAACGACATTGCAGGCACAGCCATGAAGAGCGTCAGCGTGAATGTGGGAATAAACGACGCCACGAACGTCGAGACGGGAAACACCTACAAGAACTACTCTTTCAGCTTCAGCAAGAGGTTCTGGAACGACCGCATCACCTTTGTCATAGGCGGTGAGGTGAACAGCGGCGAGCACCGCACAAGCAACAACAGCTTCATAAACAACGCCTCTCTCGAGTGGAAGATAAGCGAGAACAGCAACCGCTTCCTCAAGCTCTTCTACGACAAGAACTACGAGTCGATACTCGAGGGCGAGATAACGGAAATGGGCATCGGTTACGTGTACAAGCGCAAGCTCAACCGTCTGAAGGAGCTTTTCATCTTCAACAGCAACAGGAGAAAGAAAGCCGACGGAGAGCAAGCGACGTCACAGCCCCCTGCAAACAGCGGCAACAACCAGAAAAAAGAGACAAAGGAGAGCAAATGATGAAAAAGAGCATAACATACATACTTCTGGCGCTTTTACTTGCAGCCTGCTCCACCACACGATACGTGCCCGACGGCGAACAGCTGTACACAGGCATTGAGAAGATGGAGTTCACCGATGCCGATGCCAATGCCAAGAGCGAGACGGGACAGACAGCCGTCGACGAGATAAGCTATGCCCTCGAGTGCCCTCCCAACGGCTCTTTCATGGGCAGCTCAAGCACAAGACTGCTGCCTGTGGGCCTGTGGTTCTACAATGCCTTCCACGACTCGAAGAAAGGCATAGGGCGCTGGCTCTTCAAGACATTCGCCAAGGAGCCCGTACTCATCTCGGGCGTGAATCCCGAACTGCGCGCCAACGTGGCGACAGACATCCTCAAATATTACGGTTATTTCAACGGCAAGGTAGAGGCCACCACCCTCCCCGGCAAGAACCCCAAGAAAGCGAAAGTCGCGTACAGGATAACCTTCAACCAACCGTCGGTATATGACAGCATCGCATACACAAAGTTCCCGTATGCGATAGACACATTGATTGCCGCCAACAGCCGACGCTCAACCATCAAGAGCGGTGACCAGTTCAACGCAGCTGCAATGGAAGAGGAACGCAGCAGGATAAGCAATATGCTGCGCAACAACGGATATTATCATTTCCAGCCCGCCTACATAAGCTACCTTGCCGACACCATCAACACACCCGGCAAGGTGAAGCTGCGTGTGCAGCCTGTGGGGAACATCCCGGCAGAGAGCTACAACGCATACAGGATAGGCAACATCAACCTGCGTGTGATGGACAACAGCTACAGTGGAGGCGACATCTCCAGCCTCAGGGACGACACCGTCATCCGACGCAATTTCAGTTACATATATTACGGAAATAAGATGCCTGTACGCGCAGGCTCCATCCTTCGCAACATACAGATGAGGAAAGGAGAGCTCTACTCCCAGGAGAGCCAGCAGCGCGCTCTTCAGATGCTCACACAGATGAACATCTTCAGCAGCATCAGCTTCAACATGAGCCCCCGCAAGGATTGCGACACGATAGATGTCGATGTTATCACCCAACTCGACAAGCCGTACGACTTCACCTTCGAGCTCAATGCCACCAGCAAGAGCAACAGCCAGATTGGCCCCGGAAGCAAAATAACCCTTGCAAAGAAGAACGTGTTCCGCGGCGGAGAGACATTAAAGCTCTCGCTCACAGGCTCTTACGAATGGCAGACCGACGAGAAGATAAAAGGACGCGCAGCCGTTGTCAACTCATGGGAGATGGGTGCCGACGTGTCGCTCACCTTCCCGCGCCTGTTCTTCCCTATCATACACCGCCGATACCTCCGTGTGCCATCGTCTACATCGTTGAGGCTATACACAGACCAGATGAACAGGTCGGGATTCTTCAGGATGATACACGCCGGAGGAGACATCACCTACAAGATTTTCAGCAGCAATTCAAGCACACACACCGTCATACCGTTCCGCCTCACATACGACATGCTTTTGAGGACAACAGAGAAGTTCGACTCAATCGTCGCCAGCAACCGTGCGATAGAGAACAGTTTCCGCAACCAGTTCATCCCTGCCATGCAGTACACATACACCTATGACGAGTCGAACACCAACCACAGGAACAAGACCTGGCTCGAGGTATCGTTCACATCGGCCGGTAACGTGACATCACTGGTCTACTGGGCATTCGGTAACGCATTGAGCAAGAGAGACAAGAACATCCTGGGCAACCCCTATGCGCAATTTGTGAAGGGAACAGCTGAACTGCGCAAGCTGTGGAAGCTAAACAACAGCCACTACATTGCCAACCGCATAATGATAGGCGCCATACACAGCTATGGCAATGCCGAGTACGCCCCCTACAGCGAACAGTTCTACATTGGAGGAGCCAACAGCCTGCGTGCTTTCACCGTCCGCTCGGTAGGCCCCGGCAGCTACCGTCCCAACAGCAACAACCGCTATTCGTACCTTGACGAGACAGGTACATTGAAGTTAGAGATGAACGTCGAGTACCGTTTCAGGCTTGTAGCCGACCTGCACGGAGCGCTCTTTGTGGATGCAGGTAACATCTGGCTCATCAAGAAAGACCCGGAACGCCCCGGAGGAGAGTTCAGAATTGACAAGTTTGCCGAACAGCTTGCGCTGAACACCGGATTCGGACTGCGTTACGACCTTCAGTTCCTGGTATTGAGGGTAGACTTCGGACTTGGCCTGCACGCCCCCTACAAGACCAAGCGCAGCGGATATTTCAACCTCAACCCGTTGAAAGACGGCTTCGCATGGCATTTTGGAATAGGATATCCGTTTTAAAAGGGTTATGGGTTATGGGTGAAAGGTGAGGGGTTCCGCACTAAGGACCCTAAAGACTCTAAGGACCTCAAAGCTATTGTCTCCCTATGTTAGGGAGACGGGCAACGAAGTTGCGGAGAGGGTGGCAACGTTTAGCGTTGAACGATGAACGTTTTGCGATTAGCGAAATATACCCCTCAGTCACTGCGTGACAGGGCCCTTCGGGACTCCTTTGGGGAGCTAAAGCTCCCGTCGTCGCAAACATTGCTCGCTCGCAATGTCCCCTAAGGACAGGGGAGCAATATATAAACTATTGTCTCCCTGTGTTAGGGAGACGAGCAACAAAGTTGCGGAGAGGGTCGCATTAGAAAAGGCTCCCACTAAAGCCTTTATAACTTTGGCGCCAAACACAAACAGCTGCTCCCCTTGTTTGTAATCAAGGGGAGCTCCGCGAAGCGGTGAGGGGCTAAATGTGTATCAGCTTCGCGAAGCAGTGCGGAGAGGGTCCCGTTAATCGTTAAAAGAGGAGAGATCTCTCGTCGCTACACTCGCTCGAGATGACAAAATCGCTTACACGCTCGTGGTTAAAGTAAAATGCATTTTACTCTGCTATTAACTTCGTTGATTTTTCGTTCGCTCGTTGCAAAAGCTCAAACAAGTTTGGCTTTTACTCGCTTAACTGAAAAATTCGCTTACACGCAGCCTTGACTTCGTCGAGCCTGCTACCGCTCGACATAGTAAAAGCAAGCTTTTCCTCTGCGCTCGCTTACACGCAGCCTTAATCGTTAAACAGGCGCCCCCTTACAAAGCAGACAAAAAAAATCACATTTTTTTGCATTTATTTAATAAATAAACACTACCTTTGAAAATGGTGCGACCAAAAGCACTATTTAGCGTTAAAACATTGTAATTAACCTTTATAAAACAAATTAAAATGAAACCTACACTTTTTGTATTGGCTGCAGGTATGGGCAGCCGTTATGGCGGTTTGAAACAGTTGGATGGTCTGGGCCCGAATGGCGAGACAATCATGGACTACTCTATCTATGATGCAATCCGTGGTGGCTTCGGCAAGTTGGTATTCGTTATCCGCAAGGACTTTGAGCAGGATTTCCGCGACAAAGTATTGAGCAAGTACGAGGGCCACATCCCGACAGAGTTGGTATTCCAGGCTATCGACAACCTTCCCGAGGGCTTCACTGTTCCCGAGGAGCGCACAAAGCCATGGGGTACAAACCACGCTGTACTCATGGGCAAGGATGCCATCAAGGAGCCTTTTGCAGTAATCAACGCCGATGACTTCTACGGCCGCGACGCATTTGCCGTTATGGGCAAGTGGCTCAGCGACCTCCCCGAGGGCAGCGAGGGCAGATACTCAATGGTAGGTTTCCGCATCTGCAACACACTCAGCGAGAACGGTAGCGTTGCACGCGGTGTATGCGAGAAGAACGAGCAGAACATGCTTACAGGCGTTGTCGAGCGCACAGAGATCATGCGCGTTGACGGCCCTATCTGCTACAAAGACGAGGAAGGCGCTTGGCAGCCCGTTGGTGAGGAGACACCGGTATCAATGAACTTCTGGGGCTTCACACCCGACTACTTCAAGCACTCTGAGGAGCAGTTCGTTGACTTCTTGAAGGAGAACGTTGACAAGCCAAAGGCTGAGTACTTCATCCCATTGGTAGTGAACAACCTTACTACTTCAGGCAAGGCAAGCTGCGAGGTTCTTGACACAACAGCAAAGTGGTTCGGCGTAACATACGCTGCTGACCGTCCAGGTACAGTCGAGAAGATCCAGTCACTCGTTGACGCAGGCGAGTATCCCGAGAAGCTGTTCTAAAAAACAGATTCCAATAACGTAACAACGGCGCGCACTTCAAAAGTGCGCGCCGTTGTTGTTTTAGTGCTTGTAGAACGATTAAGGCTGCGGGTAAGCGAGCGCAGAGGAAAAGCTTGCTTTTACTATGTCGAGCGGGAGCAGGCTCAAGCCCACGGAGTGGGGTTAAGGCTGCGTGTAAGCGAATTTTTCAGTTAAGCGAGTAAAAGCCAAACTTGTTTGAGCTTTTGCAACGAGCGAACGAAAAATCAACGAAGTTAATAGCAGAGTAAAATGCTTTTTACTTTAACCACGAGCGGGAGCAGGCTCAAGCCCACGGAGTGGGGTTAAGGCTGCGTGTAAGCGAATTTGTCATCTCGAGCGAGCGTAGCGACGAGAGATCTCTCCTCGTTTAACGATTATCGGGACCCTCTCCGCACTGCTTCGCGAAGCTGATACACATTTAGCCCCTCACCGTTTCGCGGAGCTCCCCTTGATTACAAACAAGGGGAGCAGCTGTTTGTGTTTGACGCCAAAGTTATAAAGGCTTTAGTGGGAGCCTTTTCTAATGCGACCCTCTCCGCAACTTCGTTGCTCGTCTCCCTAACACAGGGAGACAATAGCTTTGAGGGCCTGAAGGTCCTTAGAGTCCTCTGGGACTTTAGTGGGCGAACCCTTACCCCCCGCTTCACCCTTCACCCCTCACCCGTTCATCGTTAACCCCACTCCGTGAGAGCGCCTCAAGGTTGTCATCTCGAGCGAGTGTAGCGACGAGAGATCTCTCCTCCTTACAGTCGTCGAGATGACAAAACCGCTTACCCTTAACCCCTCACCCGTTAACCCCTTTGGGCTTGAAGCTCGGCTGCACTCGTTGCGTGTGTAAGCAAGCTTCCACACACTCGTTGGCACGAGCTTTCATCGTTAAACATTCATTATAATATAATGTACGCGCGCGAGGATTATGAAAAAGCAACAGAGTTAAAGGATATTAACATTCGACCCAAAAGCGTTTATGCGCGAAATGTCTGCAAAATTCAAAATATGCTTACATTTTGTCAAACTCCCAAAAACCACCCAGCAAGACCTTAAAAAGTCACTTTTTTAAATAAAATGACAAAAAGGGAGTCGCTTTGTCGCAATTCTAATGCGTTTTTTTACTTATACTATTAAAAAGTCAACATTGACAAATAGTCAAAATGAGAGCATTTTTGGCTTTTTTAATAAAAAAACCACACTTTTGTTGAAAAATAATGCTTAACTTATTTTAAAGTTTCAATTAAATATCGTATTTTCGCGCCATTAATTTCCTTTTAAGTACATACTGAAGAGAGATTATAACTAACTAAATAATTAATTATTATTAACTTAAATTTCATTTATTATGAAAAGAGTGCTATTTCTTTTGACCGTTATTCTTATGGGTATCGGTACAATAGCAGCGCAAAGCGCCAAAGTGACCGGTAAGGTTACCGACACAAACGGCGAAGCTGTTATTGGAGCCTCTGTCTATGTAATCGGTACCAATGTAGGTACCAATACAGACATCGAGGGTAACTTTACAATTGAAAATGTACCAAGCAGCGCTACAACACTCCGCGTTTCATACATCGGTATGACAACACAGGAGGTGCACATCCTCAAGGGCAAGCCTATGAAGGTTGTTCTTGTTGAGGACGGTATCGCTCTCGACGAGGTTATCGCCGTAGCTTATGGTACTGCCAAGAAGTCACAGTTTACCGGTTCGGCAGCTGTCGTAAAATCAGATGAGATCGGCAAGATCCAGACATCTAACGCAGCTAACGCCCTTGCAGGTAAGATGGCCGGTGTACAGTTGACAAACGCTTCAGGTCAGCCTGGTGCAACAACTCCAACTATCCGCGTACGTGGTATTTCTTCAATCAACGCAGGTAACGCGCCTCTCGTAATCCTCGACGGTGCCCCTTACGACGGTGACATGAACAACATCAACGCACAGGATATCGAGTCAATGACTGTATTGAAGGATGCTGCTTCTAACGCCCTCTACGGTGCCCGCGGTGCAAACGGTGTCATCATGATTACCACAAAGAAGGGTGCATCAGGCAGCGCACGCGTTACATTCGACGCAAAGTGGGGTTCTAACTCACGTGCTACACAGGACTACGACTATATCAAGAGCCCTGCACAGTACTACGAGGTTTACTACGGTGCTTTGAACAGCTACTTGATGAACGAGAAAGGTCTCGACGCATCACAGGCTCACATCCAGGCAAACGACTTGATGGTTGGTTCAAGCAGCTACGGTCTCGGACTCAACGTTTATACTGTACCCGAGGGCCAGTACCTCATCGGTACAAACGGTAAGCTCAACCCCAACGCTACTCTCGGCCGCATGATGACATACAATGGCCAGGATTACTGGATGACTCCGGACGACTACATGGACGAGGCTTATGACAGCAGCCTCCGTCAGGAGTACAACCTCAACATCACAGCAGGTAACGAGCGTTCTTCATTCTACGCTTCTGTAAACTACCTCGACAACGAGGGTATCACAGCCAACTCAAACTACGAGCGTCTTACCGGTCGTTTGAAGGCTGACTACAAGGTAAAGAACTGGTTGAAGGTTGGTGCAAACACAGCTTACACACACTTCGATGCCAACTCACTTGGCGAGGACGGTGCTTCAAACTCAAGCGGTAACATCTTCGCATACGCAACTCAGGTTGCTCCTATCTATCCTCTTTACATCCGTGACGCTCAGGGTAACATTATCCGCGACGAGAACGGTTTCAAGCGTTATGACTACGGTGATGGCGAGAACGCAGGTTTCGTTCGTCCTTTCCTCCCCGGCGGTAACCCATATTCAGCTAACCAGCTCGATATCAACAATTCAGAGGGTAACGCATTCAACGCCACAGCATTTGCCGAGGTCACATTCCTCAAGAACTTCAAGTTCACATGGACCAGCGGTGTAAACGTTGACGAGACACGTTCAACAAGCACTACTAACCCATACTACGGTTCTTACGCAAGCTCTAACGGTATGGTTTACAAGTACCACACACGTTCAATCTCTTGGAACCACCAGCAGCTCTTGAACTGGGAGCAGGAGTTCGGCGACCACAACATCCAGGCTATGGCCGGTCACGAGTACTACAGAAGCAAGTACTACTATCTCTATGGTTCAAAGAGCAACCAGTTCGACCCTACAAACGACGAGTTGGCAAGTGCTGTTACTGACAAGAGCAGCAACTCATATACAACCGATTACAACACCGAGGGTTACTTCGGCCGTATCATGTACGACTACGATGAGCGCTACCACGTATCGGCATCATATCGTCGCGATGCATCTTCACGTTTCCACCCGGACAACCGTTGGGGTAACTTCTGGTCAGCTGGTGCTGCTTGGGTTATCTCTAAGGAGGATTTCTTCAACGCACAGTGGGTTGACCTCTTGAAGTTCAAGGTATCTTACGGTGAGCAGGGTAACGACCAGATCGGTAACTACCGCTACACAAACCTCAGCTCTATCAAGAACTCTTCAGGCCACCCATCAACACCGCCTGAAACAGACGGTCAGAAGGGTATTACATGGGAGACACAGGCCAACTTCAACGCAGGTTTCGACTTTGATTTGTTCCGTGGCCGTATCAGTGGTTCACTTGACTTCTTTACAAGAAAGACAACTGACATGCTCTTCTCGTTCCCACATGCTCCTTCTTTCGGTTACCCCAACTACTACACAAACATCGGTGACATGAGAAACATCGGTTTTGAGATTGATTTGAAGACAACACCTATCAAGACCAAGGATTTCGAGTGGAACGTAAACCTCAACTTCACAACATACAAGAACAAGGTATCTTACCTCCCCGAGGAGCGCAAGTCAAAGGTTGTTGATGGTAAGGAGGGTTACACAAGCGGCAGCTACTTCTATGGTGAGGATTGTGCACTCTACACATTCCACTTGAGAAAGTATGCAGGCGTTGACCCAGAGACAGGTAAATCAATGTGGTGGAAGAACTTCACAAACCGTCCTGTAGTTGACGCAGAGGGTAATCCTGTATACGAGATGGTCAACGGTGCTCCAAAGCTCGACGAGAACGGCAACCCAATCCAGAAGCTCGAGAGCGGCCGTGAGACGACTACAGAGTATGCCGATGCAAGCTACTACCTCTGCGGTACAGCTCTGCCCGATGCATACGGCGGTTTCGGTACATCATTCGCATGGAAGGGCTTCGACCTCTCAATCGACTTCTCATTCCAGCTCGGCGGTCAGATTTATGACGGCGACTATGCAAGTTTGATGGCATCACCTACTTCAACATCAAGAGGTTCAAACATCCACGCTGACGCTCTCAAGTCTTGGACTTCTGAGAACAACTCTAATATTCCACGCTTCCAGTTCGATGACAACTACACAGCTGGTTCATCAGACCGTTTCTTGACAGATGCTTCATACCTCAGCCTCAACAACATCAACTTCGGTTACACATTCTCTAAGATGCTTACCAAGAAGTTCGGTGTAGAGAGACTCCGTCTGTACGTTGCAGCTGACAACATCTGGGTATGGTCAAAGCGTCAGGGTCTTGACCCACGTCAGAGCATCACAGGTTCTGCCACAGGTTCATACTACGCTCCTATCCGCACAATCTCTGGTGGTGTAACATTAACATTCTAATCAATTAAACAGAGAATATCATGAAGACTAACATAACAAAAATATTTGCAGGCATGTTCTGTGCAGCTTCATTGTTCACCACAACAAGCTGTATCGATGAGACATTCCCAACAGATGTTGCAACCAAGGAGCAGCTCGGTGCATCACCAAAAGCTACCGAGGCCATGATGTGGGCGATACCTGCTGTCATAAATGATGCTGAAACCGTTGCCGGCAACCACTATGAGTGGGGTTACGGCTCATTGATGCACATCCGTGACGTGATGACCGGTGACATGACCGTTGTTGCAACAGGTTATGACTGGTACTCATCATGGGGCGCAAACACAAACCAGGGCGAGAACAGTGCAAACACACAGTACGTATGGAACTACTATTGGAAACTGGTTCTCACAGCCAACAATGTTATTTCTGCAGTAGATCCTGAAGATGCTACTCCAAGCCAGTTGGGTATGTTGGGCGTAGCACAGGCTTACCGTGCACTCTCTTACCTTGACCTGGCACAGATGTACGAGTTCCTCCCCAATGAGATTACAACAGGTGTGAAGAACGATTCAGTAGATATCACAAACTACACTGTACCCATTGTTGACGAGAACACAACAGAGACCATGGCACGTAACAACCCACGTGTACACCGCGACTCTATGGCCATGTTCATCCTCAACGACCTCAACAATGCCGAGCAGAATATCGTTAACCTGCCATTCAGCGAGAAGGTACTTCCCCACCTCGATGCCGTTTACGGTTTGAAGGCACGTCTTTACTTGTGGATTGGTGACTATGAGAATGCCAAGACATACGCACGTCTTGCTATCGACAACAACACAGGTCACGTAATGAGCCAGGAGGAGTGCTTGAGCACCGTAGAGGGCTTCAACCAGGCAGGTCCTTGGATGTGGGCAGCTACAACAATGAAGGAGGATGACGTTGTAAAGACCGGTATCTTGAACTGGGCTTCTTGGATGTCTCCCGAGGCACAGTACGGTTACAACGCAGCAGGTGCAACTTCAATGATTGACGCTGCAATGTACAACCGCATCAGCAACAGCGACTTCCGCAAGTTGATGTACAAGGCTCCAGAGGGCCACACTCTCGAGGCTAAGGTTCCTTACATTGACGCAGCTTGGGCAGCAGAGCTTCCCGAGTACGCAGCAATAAAGTTCCGTCCTAACGCTGGTAACACACAGGAGTATTCTGTAGGTTCATCTACATCATACCCAATCATGCGTATTGAGGAGATGTACTTCATTGAGGCAGAGGCTGCCGAGCACCTTGCCCCAGGTGAAGGTATTGCACTCCTTACTGACTTCATGACAGCATACCGCGATTCAGAGTATATACCCACTCCAGGTGTTGAAGCTATCGACGAGATCGTGTTCCAGAAGCGCGTAGAGCTTTGGGGTGAGGGCTTGGCATTCTATGACATCAAGCGCCTTGACATGAGCGTTACACGTGGTTACGAGGGTTCTAATGTTGACGTTGCACGCCAGTTCAATACAAACGGTCGTCCCGCTTGGATGAACTACTGCATTGTAGAAACAGAGAAGAACAACAACAAGGCTATCGTGGGTTGGGAGAATCCAGACCCGACAGGTAAATATAAACCTTGGACTGCACAATAATAACTTATAAAAGAATTTGATTATGAAAAAGTTATTCAAAAACAGTTATATAGCACTTGCTGTACTTGCACTGGGTTTCAGTGCATGTACAGAGGAGGTTGAGTACAACCCCGCAGAGGTTCCTGCTACAGCTCAGGTATACTTCTCAAACACAAACGGTGCACAGATTGACCTCGCAAAAGAGGCAAGTAGCTTTGACATTGCAGTCAGCCGTGCAGCAGCCGGTACAGCAGCAAGCATTGACGTATACGTTACTGCCGACAGCTTGGCTAACACAGTGTTCGATTTCCCCGCTACTGTAGAGTTCGCCGACACAGCAACAACAGCAGTATACACTGTAAACGTAAAGGAAGGTGTTGAGCTCGAGTTCGAGGTTTACCACAACATCAACCTTTCTATCGACGAGTCTTTGGCTACTCCTTACGGTAACTCTTCTTACACATTCGAGGTTGGCGTTCCTGCTCCTTGGACAGAGTGGAAGCAGATTGGTACAGGTACATACTACCTCTCAATCTACTGGGGTGGTACACACTCAGGCCTGCCCGTTTACTATCGTGAGTACCTGCTCAACGATACCGATGCACAGTTCTACATCCCCGGTATTGCAAACTCAATGAACCTTACCATCGAGTACGACCGTCAGACAGGCAACTGCCAGGTTCTTCCACAGTATGCTCTCACAAACAGCAACTATGGCCAGGTTACAGTACTTGACATTCCTCACTACCCATTCACTAACCTGAGCGGTACATATGAGGAGTATCCTTGCTACTACGATGCCGAGAAGGGTCTGTTCACATTGAACCTTGCTTACGTTGTATGCACACTTTGGGATGCAAACACCAACGGTTCATTCGGTAACGGTGTAGAGACATTCCAGCTCGACGGCTTCAAGCAGTACGACTACACATTCGACATGTCATTCAAGGGTCACTACATTGACAACGCCGGCAACGACAATGCTGTTATCTCAACAACTATGGGTATTGATATCCCACAGTACCTGATGACAGTCGTTAGCGCTGACGAGGACCTCCAGGCTACAGTAAGCGGCATGCTCGATGGTTCAGTTCCTTGCGACACATTGTCAGAGAGCGGCTTCTATGCTTATCCTCTCACAGAGAGCGGCAACTACGTGGCTGTAGCTGTTACATTCGATGCAGAGGGCAATGCACTCGAGTCTTACACAGAGGAGTTCGAGTTCTACCTCGCAGGTCAGGAGAACCCTTGGGTATCACTCGGTATGGCAACATACACAGAGGACCTCTTGACAACATTCTTCAATGTTTCAAACGAGGTTTATCAGGTTGAGGTTCGTCAGAACAAGGATAATCCGGGTCTCTATCGTGTAATCCACCCATATGCTGCTTATGGTGCAGATACTGAGAGTGAGTACTTCTTTGAGATTGATGCAACAGACCCAGAGGGTGTATATATCCCAAGCGTTTACGGCACAGGTTTTGATGCCGGTTATGGCGAGGTAAGCATCACATCTATGGCTTATTACTATATGGCAACTCAGGGTGCGTCATTGGAGGATGTTAAGGGTGCCGGTTATTGTGGCGTATTTGCCGACAATGTAATCACATTCCCTGCTGAGGTACTGATGATTTCAATGTCCGGTTATCAGGATGGTGCTTGGTATAAATCAAATGTAAACGGTCTATTCAAACTTGACATGACAGACATGCAGCCTGTTGGTGGCGAGGAAGAGAATGGCGATGCATCTGAGGCTCCTGCAATGCGCAACAATGTTAAGCGTGAACTCAAAAACGTTGAGGGTGGCATCAAGTTCGGTGGTCTCCGCGCCAAGAAGATTGACAACACATTCATGAACCTTGTTGAGGCAGAGTTGAACTGATAGTCAATTACAAAATGATAATTAAGGTCCCGAGTTTTTCACTCGGGACCTTTTTTGTTGTTGGGCACTGGAGAACGAGATTTGTCATCTCGACGACTGCAAGGAGGAGAGATCTCTCATAGCTACGCTCGCTCGGGATGACAGGTCCTCGGTTTCTTTTCTACTCCTCAGTCTTGCAACAAGTTGCAATCCAGCGGGTCCTCCTCTGTTCATAGAGGAGGTGGCACAAGCGAAGCGCAGTGACGGAGGAGTTAAATTTATACTATGTTTGTCATATCGAGCGTATGCGAGATATCTCTTTCTTCGCGGTTTTGAGATCTCTCGTCGCTACGCTCGCTCGGGATGACAAACTTGAGGCCATCTCACGTAGCTGGGTGAAGGGGATAACGGGTAACGATTAAGGCTGCGGGTAAGCGAGTTAAAGTAAAATGCATTTTACTTTAACCACGAGCGAGAGCAGGCTCAAGCCCACGGAGTGGGGTTAACGAGACCCTCTCCGCAACTTCGTTGCTCGTCTCCCTAACACAGGGAGACAATAGCTTTTGATATATTCCTCTCCTGACATAACCCCTCAGTCGGTAAACCGACAGCTCCCCTAAAACAGGGGCGCAATCAGGTGGCTGCCAAGCCGGAGGGGTCAACCCTGTAATCCTTAACCCCTCACCCTTTACCCTTACCCCTTTACCCTTCACCCTCAAAAAATCATCAGAACCCTTTCATCAGGAACTCTCTCAGTCCCAGATGGGTAATTCCTCGTCTGTCGCTACGTCTGACAAGAGGAGTCATTGATATGACATACTTTGGATAATTATCTCTGATATTATCCAAAATGCCAAACTCTCTGTCTTCGGTTTCGGGGGAGGCTATAAGATAGGCTACCTGAACATATACACGCTCATTTGACCTGGTACATACAAAGTCCACCTCACCGGCTCTCAACTGCCCTACATTGACGGTATACCCCATTCTCCGCAGTTGCTGATACACCACATTCTCCAAAACTTTCTCAATATCTCCCTGTCTCTCTCCACCGGCAATAAGATTCCGCAGACCAATGTCACCAAAATAAAGTTTCTCGTTAGACTCGAGCAGTTTCTTTCCATGGACGTCATATCGTTCTACAGTCGAGAGCAAGTAGGCATCTCTGAAATATCCCAGATATGAGGCTATGGACTTGACAGCAACATCCAACCCTTGAGACTTCATGAACTTGCTGATATTGTTCAGCGAGCTCAACTTACCTATCGTATCGGCAAAGTAACGCAACAGAGTGTTAAGGAACGCGATATTCCGGACGCTGTTTCTCTCTACAATATCCTTGAGCATCACTGTGTGATATACTCCTTTTATATAGTCCCACACAAGGTCCTCATCTGCAAGCCCAACCTGCATAAGACCTGGCAATCCACCGTAATTGATATACTTCCACAAGGCATCTTCACATTCTTCAAGTCCATGAAAGAGTATAAACTCCTCATAACTTAGTGATTGCACATATACCTCTTGGTAGCGTCCTCCAATAAGGGTGCTCAGCTCACTTGACAACATCTTTGAGTTGCTGCCTGTTATAATGATGTCCGTATCCTCTTCCACACGGTAGCTTCTTACACTCTTTTCCCATGCTTCAATCTCCTGGACCTCATCAATGAGAATATAATTGTGCTTTCCCTCCACCCAATGTTCATCAATGTATACATTCAACTGTTCGTGATTCTTGATAGAATCGAACTTTTTACGCTCCTTGTTTATATAAATGAAATTAGCACGCTGGTCAGCTTTATGCCGCTCAAGAAAATCCTTGAGTATATAACTTTTACCGACTCTTCGTTGTCCGACAAGGACTATAATCTGTCCCTTACCTATCCATGCGTCCACCCTGTCTGCATAGAGTTTTCTTGTGATTGGTTGCATATTTATACATTGTTGTTTTTGCAAATATATAAATTTTATTTCTTATAAGAAACAAAATAAATGTATTTTTTATTTTTATTTCCCATAAGCAATAGATGTGACATCAATTGGTAAGGGCCTTAATAACGATCCAGGCTGCGGGCAAGCGAATTTGTCATCTCGACGACTGCAAGGAGGAGAGATCTCTCGTCGCTACGCTCGCTCGGGATGACAGGTCCTCGGTTTCTTCTCTACTCCTCAGTCACTTCGTGACAGCTCCTCTTATCATGAGGAGCACTGTGAACTTTAATTGAAATATATACTGCCAATTTTAGTGACAATCTTATAAATTCAAGGAGTCAGTCCTCCTCTTTATTGACCCCTCAGTCGGAAAACCGGCAGCATAGTCCTCCTCTGTTCATCGAGGAGGTGGCACAAGCGAAGCGCAGTGACAGAGGAGTTAAATTTATACTATGTTTGTCATATCGAGCGTATGCGAGATATCTCTTTCTTCGCGGTTTTGAGATCTCTCGTCGCTACGCTCGCTCGGGATGACAAACTTGAGGCCATCTCACGTAGCTGGGTGAAGGGGATAACGGGTAACGATTAAGGCTGCGGGTAAGCGAGTTAAAGTAAAATGCATTTTACTTTAACCACGAGCGAGAGCAGGCTCAAGCCCACGGAGTGGGGTTAACGAGACCCTCTCCGCACTGCTTCGCGAAGCTGATACACATTTAGCCCCTCACCGCTTCGCGGAGCTCCCCTTGATTACAAACAAGGGGAGCAGCTGTTTGTGTTTGGCGCCAAAGTTATAAAGGCTTTAGTGGGCGCCGGTTAAACGATTAACGATTAACGATTAACGAGACCCTCTCCGCAACTCCGTTGCTCGTCTCCCTAACACAGGGAGACAATAGCTTTCTAAACGGAAAACGGGAATTCTTTAATCCCTAAACCCTCACCCTTCACCCACCCCCCCTTAACTTTTAACCTTACTCAAAACGGCATTTGTGTTAAAATTTCGGCAATTAGGCAAATTTTATCAAACTTCGTAAAACAGGCAAAGATATTTTTTGTAATTTTGCACGATTGAACGTTATTGTAACAACATGTTTACAAACAGGTTCTCCTTTAAAACTGAGGAACAAATTTTTAACCAAACAATATTAAAAACATGAGAAAATTTACTTTAATTCTTTCGTTGTTGGTAGCATTCGTTACCACAGCGATTGCGCAGACGGTTGTCGAGGGACAAATGTACCGCATCAAAGACAACACCCGTAGCAAGTACCTCACTGTCGGTTCATATGACCAAAATAGTACAGGTACACATGGAACAGTTCCTGTAATTGAAAAAGCAGAAGGCAACAAAGACCAGGTTTGGTACTTTGAATCAACAGGTACCGACAATCAGTATTATTTGAAATCAAAATCAAATTACTATATTGTATGCCGTGCTTGGAACGTCGATGCAAATAGTATTGAAAAAAGCGCAATCAATCTTTTAGATGCAGATGAAGAGGGTTCGATTTATTTGCTGAACGGCACAAAATACTTCAAGGTAGAGGATATTGATGGCACTGCGCACCCATTCTGTGATGCACCTGCTGACCATGCGAATATTGTTACTTGGTCTTTAGAGACCGTTGACGAATCTGAGTTTGCGGCAGTCTCAATGGATGAGATTAACGCAGACTACAATGCTGCCAAAACTTATGCACAAAGCATTCTTGACAGAAACTTAGCTTCTGCTGCAGAGATTGAAGCACTAAACAATGCGTTAAGCGCTGCTGAAACTGCATATAACGCACTTGTGATAACAGATAACACAATCTCAGATGCTGATGCAACCACATTCCTTGGACTTGTTGGCGAAATAAATACAGCTACTGACAATGCAAGATTCTTGACATCATTTGATGAAATGAGCAACAATCTTGTTTATTCAGTAATTTCTAATGGACGTGGTTCTTGGGTAAGCAATGGAACAGCTATTACAGGTACTACTAAAGCTGGAATTGAGGTTGACATAACTTCTGCAAACCAGCAGTTTGCAATCATCAAGTCTGAGAACACAGGCAAGTACTATATGTACAACCTTGGTGCTGAGAAATTCGTTATCAAGTCAGGCAATTACACAGTTCTCACCGAGTCACCAGAGCAGGCTGTAACATTGTTGACAAGCACAAGCAGCACACACAAATGGGTTATCGCATTGGTCAATGACGACAACAGCTATAGCCACATGGGTGTTTCTAATGGTTATGACCCAGCTGTAATCACATTCTATAATGACGTCAACGATGCCGGAAACCAGTCTCGTATTGAACTTGTATCGTCAATAAACGAAGAGACCCTTAATGCTATCGAGGCTCTTATTGCAACTGCAGAGACAGACAACACAAATGCAGTAGCCGCCCTTGACGAAACAATTGCAAAGGCTGAGGCAATGTCTGCTTACATCGGCACTGGCGTTGGCAAGTACACCTACACAGGTGAGGGCAGTTATGAGGAGAAGTTTGCTGCAATCGTAGCATTCCGTGAGGCTATCGCAGAGACTACTAACCCAACACCAGCAGAGGTAGAGGCAAAGACAGCAGAACTTGAAGCTATCATCGCTTCATTCTCACTCAATATGCCAGTTGCAGGTAAGTATTACCGCATTAAGTCTAAGGTTTCAGGTCTTTATGTGACAGCTCCATCAAACACTGGCACTGCAATGATTATGGAAAGCGGAGCTAATGCAAATAACATTTTCTATTGGGACAATGATAAACACTTCCTCGTATATGGTACCGGTATGTATATAAACGGAAAGAACCACGCACATTATGGTTACAAGGACACATATACCTTTGAGGAAAGCAAGACAGGCGTTGTCGGCGCATATACAATCAAGCCTGCAACAGCAAACTACTGGCACGACAATGGTACAAACCTTGATGTATACAGTGGCGCCACACACGCAAATTGCAACTGGATCATTGAGGAGGTTACAGAACTCCCTGTAACAGTTTCTATAGGCTATGCAACACTCTACGCACCTGTAGCGCTTGCTATTCCTGAGGGTGTAACAGCTCACACTGTAACACTCAATGGTGAGTGGGCAACATTGAGCGAGCCTCTTGAGGTTATCCCTGCCAACACAGGTGTTGTACTCCAGGCTGAGGCAAACACTTACAATTTTGCTATCACAACAGCTGATGAGTTCAATGGAGAGAATGACCTTAACGGTTCTATTGCAAAAACACTTGTTACAAAGGATGAGAACAAGGCATACTACATTTTGGCAGTTGTCAACGAAGTTGCCGGCTTCTACAACCCAACAAACGGTACTGACAACACAAAATTCTACAATGGTGGCCACAAGGCTTATATTGCTGTAGATGGTGCAGCACAGAGCAACAGTGTTCGTTTCGGTGAGGGCACAACAGGCATTGAGAATGTAACAGTTGAGAATGGCTTTAAGGCTATCTATGACCTTACAGGCCGCCGCGTTGAGTCAGCAACAGCTCCAGGTATCTACATCGTAAACGGCAAGAAGGTACTTGTAAAGTAATTACAAAAGTTTGTAGGGGCATCCCTTACGGATGCCCACTACAAGCGAAGATAAAGACATAAGAAATAGTACAAAAGAAATATTTACTAAGTCCTTTTGTACATTTGTCCAATTAACATTAAAAAAGATTATACTACTTATGAAAAAGACTTATGTATCACCTTTTGCAGAAGAGGTAAATATTGAGACTACACAGATGCTTGCTAATTCTATTCCTGTAGGCGAGGGAGATGCTGACACATCAAATCCCGGCACTCAGCACAGCGATGACCGTCGCGGTGAGTGGGGCAACCTCTGGAACTAAGAAAAATAACAATAAATGCGAGGATACCTCCTCGCATTTTTGTTCTCCGACAATTCTGCCGACAGCAGGGGTTGCGACGACAGGTGCTTTAGCCCACAAAAGAGTGTGCTATGTACTAAACCTTCAGGTCACCTAAGGAGTCCGCAGGGATTTAACCGCCTGCGGTGGAGGTGTTTTAAGGGAGTACCTCATTGTCTCTAAGGACCTTAACGGGAGCTTTACAAGCGAAAATAAAGACATAAAAAACAAGTACAGAAGAAATAGCTTAATAAGCCCTTTTGTACATTTGTCCAATTAACATTAAAAAGATTATACTACATATGAAAAAGGCTTATGTATCACCTTTTGCAGAAGAGGTAAATATTGAGGCTACACAGATGCTTGCTGTATCCCTTGGAAAAAGCGACGAAGAGGTAGACACAAATAATCCCGGCACCCAGCTCAGCGATGACCGTCGCGGTGAGTGGGGTAACCTGTGGAACTAATAAACAACAACAATAAATGCGAGGACACCTCCTCGCATTTTTGTTCTCCGACAATTCTGCCGTCAGCACGGGTTGAAACAATCCGTTAAAGGTTGCGTCTGTTTACAAACCTCTTCAGCAGGAATGCCATAAAATAGGGAAAGGTGTAGAACTTGCCATTGAAACCGATGTTCTTATATCCCAGCTTTAGAGGAGAGATCTCTCGTCGCTACGCTCGCTCGAGAAGACAAACTTGAGGCCATCTCACGTAGCTGGGTGAAGGGGATAACGGGTAACAATTAACGAAACCCTCTCCGCACTGCTTCGCGAAGCTGATACACATTTAGCCCCTCACCGCTTCGCGGAGCTCCCCTTGATTACAAACAAGGGGAGCAGCTGTTTGTGTTTGGCGCCAAAGTTATAAAGGCTTTAGGGTCTATAGTGTGAGCTATTCAAACGGCTAATTTGACCCTCTCCGAGGCTTTGCCTCTCGTCTCCCTAATACAGGGAGACAATAGCTTTTATATATTCCTCCCCTGTCCTTAGGGGACATTGCGAGCGAGCAATGTTTGCGACGACGGGAGCTTTAGCTCCCCAAAGGAGTCCCGAAGGGCCCTGTCACGCAGTGACTGAGGGGTATATTTCGCTAATCGCAAAACGTTCATCGTTCAACGCTAAACGTTGCCACCCTCTCCGCAACTCCGTTGCTCGTCTCCCTAACACAGGGAGACAATAGCTTTAAGGTCTTAAAGGTCTTTGATGGGCGTAAATCCCTTAACCCTTATCCCGTCACCCCTCACCTCTCACCATTCACCCTCACCCTTACATCTCACCCTTCACCCATAACCTTTACACAAAAAAACCTTCCTCTCTTGCGCTTTCGGATTATTTTTCTTTTTTTTGTAAATTGTATCATATAAACAAAAAATTACAAATAACTTATAACTAACTAATATTTATTATGGAAAAGATTATCGGACTTATCGACGCTCCGTTTACCCCTTTCTATGAGAACAGCGAGGTAAACTATGAACCAATCCCTGCATATGCACAGATGCTTGCAAAGAACGGAATGAAAGGTGTATTCATCAACGGTTCATCGGGCGAGGGTTATATGCTAACCGAGGAGGAGCGCATCAAGCTCACCGAGGCTTGGGTGGCTGCAGCTCCCGAGGGTTTCAAGATTATTGTCCACGTGGGCAGCACCTGTGTGAAGTCGAGCCGCCGCATGGCTGAACATGCACAGAAGATGGGTGTGTTCGGTATTGGTGCCATGGCACCTCCTTTCCCTAAGGTGGGCCGTGTCGAGGAACTTGTGAAATACTGCGAGGAGATTGCATCGGCTGCTCCTGAGCTTCCTTTCTACTTCTACCACATCCCTGCGTTCAACGGCGCATTCCTGCCAATGGTGAAGTTCCTTGAGGCTGTCGACGGCCGCATCCCCAACTTCGCGGGTATCAAGTACACATTCGAGAGCTTGTACGAGTACAACCAGTGCCGCCTGTACAAGAACGGCAAGTTCGACATGCTGCACGGACAGGACGAGACTATCCTACCCTGCCTTGCCATGGGTGGTGCACAGGGCGGTATCGGCGGAACAACAAACTACAACGGCTGTAACCTTGCCGGCATCATCGACGCATGGAACGCAGGCGACCTTGAGAAGGCACGCGAATTGCAGAACTTCTCACAGGAGGTCATCAACGTCATCTGCCACTACCGCGGCAACATCGTTGGCGGCAAGAGAATAATGAAGCTCATAGGCCTTGACCTTGGCAAGAACCGTACTCCGTTCCAGAACATGACTGACGAGGAGGAGGCAGCTATGCGTAAGGAGCTTGAGGCTATCAACTTCTTCGAGCGTTGTAATAAGTTCTGACAGAAACATCAAGAAAGTCCTTAGAGCCTTCAAAGACCCTAAGGACCTTATTTAAACTACTATGAATTGGAATGAATATCTCAAAGGTTGGTCGCAGAGGTACCGCGACGACCTTGTAAACAATATCATGCCTTTCTGGCTAAAGAACGGTCTTGACCGCGTGAATGGCGGTGTATACACTTGCGTTGACCGTGACGGCTCGCTCATAGACAGCACAAAGTCGGTGTGGTTCCAGGGACGTTTTGCCTTTGTATGCAGCTTTGCCTACAACACCGTGGAGAAGAACCCCGAGTGGCTTGCAGCAGCAAAAAGTACAATAGATTTCATTGAGGCACACTGCTTTGACAAGGACGGCAGAATGTATTTCGAGGTGATGGCCGACGGCACACCGTTGCGCAAGCGCCGCTATGTGTTCTCGGAGAGCTTTGCAGCCATTGCCATGGCGGAGTACGCAAAGGCAAGCGGTGACAACACATATGCCCGGAAGGCGCTCAAGCTGTTCAAAGACATACGCAAGTTCGTTGCCACACCGGGTTACATGGAACCGAAATATCTTGACACCTTACAGGCAAAGGGACACTCGCTCGTGATGATTCTCATCAACACGGCATCGCGCATACGCAATGTCATCAGCGACCCCGTACTCGACCAGCAGATAAACGAGTCCATAGCATCGCTCAAGGACTTCATGAAGCCCGAGTTCAAGGCTCTGCTTGAGATGGTGGGCCCCAACGGCGAGTTCATCGACACTATCAACGGACGTGTCATCAACCCCGGACACTGCATAGAGACAGCATGGTTCCTGCTCGAGGAGGCGAAGAACCGCGGATGGGACAAGGAGATTACCTCACAGGCCCTGCAGATACTCGACTGGTCATGGGAATGGGGCTGGGATAAGCAGTACGGCGGCATCATCAACTTCCGCGACTGCCGTAACCTGCCACCACAGGACTACTCGCAGGACATGAAGTTCTGGTGGCCGCAGACCGAGGCTATCATCGCCACCCTCTATGCCTACGAGGCAACAGGTGACGACAAGTACCTCATCTGGCACAAGCAGATAAGCGAATGGACATACGCGCATTTCCCCGACGAGGAGTGCGGCGAGTGGTACGGATATCTGCACCGCGACGGCACTGTGGCACAGCCTGCAAAGGGAAACATCTTCAAAGGTCCGTTCCACATCCCACGCATGATGATTAAATCGTTTGAATTGTGTAACATATTAACAGACAAAGAATAATGGGTAAGATAACAGAAAAGAAGTGGTATCCCTGGCTTGTAGTAGTGCTGCTGTCGGGCGTTGCGTTCCTCAACTACATGGACCGCCAGATGTTAAGCACCATGCGCTTTCACATGGCCGAGGATATTGTTGAGGTTGCCGAGAGCTACACCGGCCCTTGGGGCTGGGGTGCGCTGATGGCTGCATTCATGTGGATATACGGTCTAATGAGCCCTATATCGGGTACTATCGCCGACCGTGTGAACCGCAAGAACCTAATTGTCGGAAGCCTCTTCGTGTGGTCGGCCGTGACATTCCTAATGGGATATGTCGACACATACTGGGAACTGTATGCACTGCGTGCCGTTATGGGCTTCAGCGAGGCATTGTATATCCCTGCCGCATTGTCACTCATAGCCGACATACATAGCGGCGAGACACGCTCCACAGCCATCGGTATACACATGACAGGTCTTTACCTGGGACAGGTTGCCGGCGGTTTCGGCTCTATCTTCTCGGAGCAGATGAGCAGCTGGCACACAGTGTTCCTTGTATGCGGTCTTGTGGGAATGGTATATTCAGTGGTGCTCATAGCCCTTGTGAAAGACCCGGGACGCGAGAAGAGCGCAAAGAGCGTGAAAGACCCCAACCAACCGAGTGTTTTCAAGAGCATTTCACTGGTATTGAGCAACATGGCATTCTGGGCCGTACTGTTCGTATTCACCACACTGAGCATGCCGGGTTGGGCAACAAAGAACTGGTTGCCCGAGCTTGTTGCAAGGGTTATATCAGGCAGTTTCGGGCTCGACCCCAAGGAGGCTATGCACTACGCAGGCCCCACAGCGGTCATCTGCCTTGCTGGAGCATCGTTCATCGGTGCTATGATAGGTGCGAGAATATCGGACAAGTGGGTGCAGAAGAATGTGCGCGGACGCGTGTTGACAAGCTGTATCGGCCTTGCGCTCATCGTGCCTTCGCTCATCTTCATGGGCCTTGGTGACAGCCTCGTTGCCGTTGTGCTTGCAATACTCTGCTTCGGTATCGGTTACGGCTTCTTCGACACAAACACGATGCCTATCCTGTGCCAGTTCGTACCCTCACGCCAGCGTGCCACAGCATACGGCTTCATAAACATGTCGGGCGTGTTGGGCGGCGCTGCCATAACAACGGCATTGGGCAATCTCTCACTGGGAACAGGCTTCGCACTGCTCGGCGGTGTGACAGTGCTGTCACTGCTGATAGAGTTCTTTGCACTGCGCCCGAAGACTATAAATATGGAATAAATGAGAAAGATACTTTTTATACTTATAGGCGTTGCGCTCTTGGGTTGCACTGACAATCACAAGGGCGCAAGCCCTTTAGTCAAGGACGGAACGATGCCTGCCTTTGAGAGCGGTTACGAGCTTGGTGTTTCGGCTTTATACGCAGCCGTACATGACAGCGAGCTATACATTGCCGGAGGATGCAACTTCCCCGAGAAACCGGCTGCCGATGGTGGCTTAAAACGATACTACAAAGGCATATACAAAGCCGAGATAGGCGAAAACCTTGTTTGGGAACAGGTTGCGACACTGCCTGCCGCATCGGCATACGGAGCAGCAGTACAGGCCGGGAACAGATGGATTATTGCAGGTGGCATGAACAGCGACGGTGCAACAAGCGATGTATATTGCTTAGACATTGAGAACGGTTGCAAGGCCGAGGCACTGCCGTCACTGCCCTGCACAATCGACAACACCGCCGCTGCCATAAATGGCGAGAAGATATTTGTCGTTGGCGGTAATGCCGACGGAAAAGCGAGCAACAGAGTATTCATGCTTGACCTTGCAGCAACAGAGAAAGGCTGGGAGGAGCTGCCGTCAATACCGTCACGCCCACGCGTGCAGCCTGTGTGCGCCGCAACAGCCGAGGCCCTTTATGTGTGGGGTGGATTCTGCACAGCCGACAACATCAACGATGCTGTCACACACTGCGACGGAGCACGTTACATCTTCGCCGAGCAGCGCTGGGAGAAACTGCCCGAGGTACGCATTGAGGGTGAGAAAGAGCCATTCAGCCTGTCGGGAGGCGTTGCAATGGTCCACAAAGGCCGCATCATCGCCGCAGGCGGTGTGAACAAAGACATCTTCACAGATGCTATATCAGGCCGATACAGTCTCACAAGCAAGGAGGAGTATATGCACCACCCTGCCGAGTGGTACAGGTTCAACAGCAGACTGGCAGCATACGACCCACAGAAAGGATGTTGGGAGCTGATAAGCAATGACAAGGCTTTTGCACGCGCCGGAGCTGCAATGACCGCGAACGGCAATGACATCATCTACATAGGTGGTGAGCTGAAACCGGGCATACGCACACCCGAGACAAGCATCTTCAAGCAATAGGAGGGAAACCCTCCCACGTTTAGGAAAATCCCCTGCAACGATTAGGAAATTAACGTTGCAGGGGGATTTTTATGCCCATATCTTTGCAGTGTAGATAAAACACAGCGAAAAGATAATAACAGGTTAAACAGCTTTAAAGATTACGACTATGAAGAAGATGATTGTTATTGCAGCGTTGATAGGCGGAATGCTTATGCCTGCACAGATTATGGCACAGAACAACAGAAAGAATGCCAAAGCAAGAGTTGAGAACAGAGTAAACAACAAGGATAAGAAGATGGACGCTTTCAAAGGCGGAAGCAAGGACCGTAACTTTGACATGGGCGGCAAGCCAGGCAAAGACAAAGGCTTTGCAAAGAACAACAAACCCGGCAAGGGCTACGGCTATGACAAGGGCTACAAGGGTGGCAAGCCCGGCAAGAAGAATAAAGGATTCTATGTCGGTGGCTATGACAGACCAGCTCCTCCGGTGATCATCAACTGCCCGGCACCTGTAGTTGTAGTGAACCGTCCGGCACCACGCCCCTGCCCACCTCCACCTCCTGCCCCACGCAGATGCTATTACAACAGCGATGTTGCAAATGCCGTGACAGCAGTTGTAGGCCTCGCAGCGCTGGTTGCACTTATTGCGGATTAATGGGTGAAGGGTTAACAAGGAACGAGGAACGTTGAGCGACACTCGTTAAACGTTAAACGTTACACGTTAATCGTTTAACCGGCGCCCATTAAAGACCTTAAAAATATTGTCTCCCTGTGTTAGGGAGACGAGCAATGAAGTTACGGAGAGGGTTGATTAATTATTGAAAGTAACCCCTCCGCCCTAAAGAGCACCTCCCCTAAAACAGGGGAGGAATATATAAAAGCTATTGTCTCCCTGTGTTAGGGAGACGAGCAACGAAGTTGCGGAGAGGGTTGATAATTGTTGAAAGTAACCCCTCCGCCCTAAAGAGCACCTCCCCTAAAACAGGGGAGGAATATATAAAAGCTATTGTCTCCCTGTATTAGGGAG
>CALCYA010000122.1 GCA_937906165.1 uncultured Bacteroidales bacterium
ATAAATCTCCTCCGTCAAAATGAAAGAGCGCTGTTTGTCAAGCTCGATATATCTGTTCAGTTCATCTGTATCCTCCTTACCGAAAATAAAGAGATTGGTCTCATAATCATACATCAGGCTACGGCTGTTGAGATTCGCCGAGCCGATGGTACAGAACTTGCCGTCAACACACATCACCTTAGAATGGTTGAAGCCGCCACGGAACATATACACCCTGGCACCACGTTTCATCAGTTTATAGGCTACTCGCCACACACCGTCAGGAATGGCCGGGATGTCACCTTTCTCCGAAAGTAGGATTGTTACCTTCACCCCATCATCTATAGCTTTCTCAAGCGCCTTGCGTACAATTGGCATCGGCATGAAATAAGGATTTATGAGAACAATGCTGTCCTTCGCCGAGTGTATCGCATTGGCATAGGCACGACGCATACGCTCGGGAGTCCTATGAGGCCAACGGTCCACAACAGCCACATCGGCACCACCCTCAGCTACATGCTTGGGGTAATACGCCTCGCCCTCGATGCGTTCACCGGTCTCCTTCTCCCACATATCAAGAAATATCTTCTGCAAATCATTTACCGCAGCACCGGTAACCTTTGAATGCATATCGCGCCACTCGCCTATTCCCTCAATACCCTGGAGATAATAGTCGGCAACATTTATACCGCCAATGTAGCCCACCTTGCCGTCAATGACAACAATCTTGCGGTGGTCACGCGAATAGGCATGGTTTATCCACGGGAATGTTATAGGGTCGAACTTTACAATCTCAATTCCATGTTCACGTATCGCCTTGAGGTCTTTCTTCTTTAGCGGACGGTCATTGGACATATTGCCGAAAGCATCAAACATTGCACGTACCTCAACGCCCTCCTTGGCTTTCTTTGCCAAAGCACCTATCACAACCTTGTTTATCGAGTCATTACGGAAATTGAAGTATTCCAGATGGATATGGTGCTTCGCCTTTGCGATATCGGCCAACAGACTATCGAACTTCATATGAGCACCGTTGAGAATATCCACATGGTTATTGTGTGTATACGGTATATTCTGGCTCTTCACATAGCCGATGAATGCCGAGTCGGAACTCAAATAGTCATCACGCTCAAGCGCCACAAAACTGCTGCACGATGACATTGCAATCATCGAGCACAGAACCAGGCATAGATAGTATATACTCTTTTTCATATCCTCTACAACACTTCTTATGCAAAAACAGACGCAAATTTATAAAAAAATGCAGAAATAGACAAAGAAGCTCTTTGCGGAATACTTGTCAACTAAAAATGAACCCCGTTATTGAATAATCGGCATTTGAAAAAGTAAAAAGGGACAGCCACCGCCTGCCCCTTGTAGAAATAGTATCTTACCCTGCTTTCATTCCCCTTTGAGTTCTTTTATCTGCGTAAGCATCTCGTCAATCTTTTTCAGCGTACCGAAATGTATTTTCAGGCCCACGAACCCACCAATCACTACACCTACGGCAGCACCGATAAGCAGGCTCAGACCTATACCTCTGTCAGGTATTACATTGAGCACCTCATACGCCAACCACGAGCACCACACAGCAATCATCGGAAGCGCAAGCTTCAGCCAGCTGTTATACCTCTTCTTCAGTTTCAGAAGGTCGAATGTCTCTTTTACGAGGTCCGAACTGAGGTCCCGCGCCTTGAGCAGATTCTTATGCTGCACATAGGTCGCCAATGTACAGAACGAGAGCATCACTATTGTCACAATCTGATAACAGAGCGAAAAGCCAAGATGATTGAGCATCCATGTACAATATACCATGGCGAAAAGTCCCACAAAAATCATCCTTACAGCCCTACGGTTTATCTCACCCAGCTTACCCTTAATGGCATTGCGCAGATGCTGTTCCTTTACAATCTCCTGTTTCTCGAGTTTCTCCTTCAACAGCTCCATCTGCACCTTCATATCCTCGAGTTCCCTGAACATCATATTATTTTCCATATATACAACATTTACTCATTAGACATTTTCTTCAACTGCTCACGTATCCTCACCAGACGCACCGACACATTCTTCGCACTGATACCCACTATGGCACCAATCTCGTCATAGCTCAGGCTCTCGAGCCACAGCAGCACTATCGCACGGTCAAAGTGCCCCAGGCGTCCTATCCTCTCGCGCAACATACGTATCTGGCGCGTGTCGTCGTCACTGTCCTCGAAGAGGTTTATATCCATTGTAAGCGGTACCTGCTCGGCACGACGGCTCTTCTTCCGCTCGGCCGTGATGCAGGTATTGAGGCTCACGCGCCATATCCAGGTCTTCACGTCACTCTCACCGCGGAATTTTGCAAAGCCCTTCCACATATTTATAAGAGTGTCCTGAAAAAGGTCGGCAACCTCATCGGCATCATTGGAGAACATATAGCACACCGTGTATATCGTGCTGCGATGTCTCCTGACAACCGTTTCAAATTCTTTCTCTATATTGTCCATTGTCAATCACTGTTTATACATTAGACGCAGGGTCTTTTACAAAACTACAACAATCCAATAAAAAAATCATCCGGCTGAACGGAATATTCAGCCGGACGACACTTATCTTTGAAACTTATGCTTACTGTGCAGGGCTCAATGATATCTGGATAAAGTTTCCTTGGGCCATGATAGCCTTCACAAGTTCAACCACAGCCTCCGATGTAACAGCGTTTACCGCTGACTCATATGCAGCATCGTAATCCTCCTCATAGTCGGCATACTTCTTGAGGTTGCTCAACCAGTAAGAGTTGCTTATTCTGCTTTGAGGAATGTTCTTCTTCATATTGCTCTTTATCATATCGAGCTTGTCGGCAGGGATTCCCTCCTCAACAAGGCTGTACATACCGGTGATTGCAAGGTCGGCAAGTTTCTTTGCACTCTCGGGGTTAGTCTCGAATGCAACCTGAAGCAAGGCAAGGCTCTTAGGTTCACGACGGAATGTGGCTGCAACACTTGCACCGTATGTACCGCCCTCGCTCTCACGAAGAGTCTCGACATATACCATATCAAGATAGTACTTTGCGGCTGTAAGCAGAGCCTCGTTCTCTATTGAATATGGCATTGAAGCCGAATAAACCTGAAGCACAGTGTTCTTCGGTGTCTCCATCTCGACAGGGAAGTCCTTTACAATCTCACCCTTCACGATATCGTCCTTACGGTTGATGACCTTGGAAGCCTTCTTGCCGGCTGGCAGAGAAGCTATGTATTTCTCAACGAGAGGCTTGAGAGTCTCCTTGTCAATATTACCAACGATATATACTGTTGCACCGGCAACATCACCGAAGAGACGTCGGTAAGCAGCCTCCACATTGGCAATGCTTGCTTTTTCAACAAGCTCGGCGCTGATTGTCTGATGACGCTCGTGGTTACCATAGAGAGTCTCGCTGACATACTTCTGGAACTTCATCATTGGCTGTTTCTCGATATTCGGAAGCAGAGCCTTTATCTGGTTTATACCGGTCTGGTACTCCTCATTGTCGAAGCGTGGTTCAACAATATTGAGATATATGAGTTGCATTGCAGTCTCGATATCCTTTGGAGTTGCAACGGCTGTAATGTCATGACGTGTGCTGCCGATGTTCACAGAGCAGCTGACGTTCTTTCCGGTGAGCATCTTGCGCAGCTGTACGGCACCGAACTTTGAAAGTCCGCGGTTCTGCAGGTAGAGAGCCCATATATTGTCCTCGAACGAAGCGAGCTCCGCAGTCTCGATGAGAGAGCTACCGCCCTTCTTGTCGACAGTGATTATTACCTCATCATTCTTGAGTGTTGTAGGCATGAACACAACCTTCGCACCGTTGTTGAGAGTCCACTCTGTTGAGCCATATACGCCCTGTTTCTCTTTCTTTACAGTACCGGGAACAATTGCCTCGACATCAAGCAGAGGCTCACCTGCACCCTCCTCAACAGGAGCAGAGACTTCGCTTGCCTTCACCTCATCGATTACAGCAAGTATCTCCTGCTCTGTGGGGTGCGCAAGACCTTCGCGCTGTGGAGCCTTGTATACAACAACAAAGTTCTCCTCGCTGATAGCCTCGGCAAGTACCTGTGCAAAGGCAGCTGCAGGCAACTGGCCAAGCAGGGCCTGTGTGAGCTGCAAGTCCATCTCTGGAGTCAACAGATAGCTATTGTGGAAGAAATTACGGAGTATGGGCCATATAAACTCCGCGTTTTCGCGGCTTGAAGCAGCCTCGACAGCCTTCTCGGCATTGCTGATGAGCAGGAGCTTTGCGCGCTCGTACTCGCTCTCGGTGATACCGTAACGGCGGATTCTCTCAATCTCGGTATAGAAAGCCTTCATTGCATTTGCGTAGTCACCATCCTTGAAGACCACCTGTGCCTGAACCGCCTCACAGCCTTCGCAGAGAGAACCGATACCCAGCCCTGCACTGATAAAAGGAGCATTTGAAGAAGCCATAATAGCATCCATACGCTCACTGAACACGCTGCTGATGACAGCCTTGACTACATCGAGCAAGAAAGCGGCATCGGTAGAAGCCAACTCTTTAGGCATCGCATCGCCTCTCCAGATAAGCTCAACCATTGATGAACTTGCCTCGGGGTCGGTAAGCACAGCAACAACAGGCTCTTTATTGCCGGGGATAGGAATGATAGGCTTCACGGTTGGTGTTGCCGCTGCCGGGATTGAACCGAAGAGGTTCTTTATCTTCTGCTCAATCTGGTCAACATCAACATCACCCACAACCACTACAGCCTGCATGTCAGGGTTATACCATTTGCGGTAGAAATTCACAAGACTCTCGGGCTTGAAGGTCTTCAACTGCTCCTCGCCACCGATGAGTGTACGGCGTGCCATCTGTGTGTCACCGAAGTAGTAAGGCAGAGACTGCTCGAACATTCTCCAGTTGGCATCACGACGTGAACGACGCTCCTCAAGGATAACGCCACGCTCGGCATCTATCTCCTTGGGGTCACAAGTCACATAGTGTGAATAGTCGTGCAGCACAAGAAGACAAGAGTCGATGATACCCTCACGCACGATGGGAATATTGTTGAGCATATACTGTGTCTGCTCAAAACCTGTAGAGGCATTGATGTTGCGTCCGAACTCGGCACCGATGCTCTGCAAGTACTCAAGCAAAGACTTGCCTGGGAAATTCTTTGTACCGTTGAAACACATGTGCTCAAGGAAGTGCGCAAGACCATCCTGGTCATCCTCTTCCTGGAAGGCACCTACATTTGTTGCCAGATAGAACTCGGCACGCTGGGCAGGCTTGTCGTTGTGACGGATGTAGTATGTCAAGCCATTCTCGAGCTTGCCAACTCTTACGTTCTCATCAACGGGCAACTGTGTCTGTCCGAACGAAATCAGGGTGACAAAAGCCACCGCTAAAGAAAGAAAGAATCTTTTCATAGTTATGTTATTAAATAATGTATATCTACACGAATAATATTACTCTTTATCCATTAGACGTGCAAATGTATATAAAACTACAAAAAAAGAGAGGATTATGAAACTTTTTTTATCAAACCAATGTTAAAAAACATTTACATCAAGTTCTGTCCGGGCTACAATTTTAACCGATATATTCCATTTCTTTATCAAATATTCATTATCTTCGCAGAAACAATCAAACAACAACATTATGGTTTACAACGAAAGAGACGAACGCCACCTGCACGTCATTGAATGTGCAAAACAGATGATGACTGCTGCACGTACTGCCCCGAAGGCAAAAGGCGTTGACATTATAGAGATTTCAATGATTAGCGATGAGGACATCACCGCACTGAGCAATGCCCTCCACAAGATGGGCGAGGATATGGGCCGTGGCGGTCTGATGCGCGACGCCGACAATATCATGTCGGCCGAGGCTGTCCTGCTCATCGGCTCACGCGAAGAGGCAATGTGCCTCAACTGCGGTTACTGCGGCTTCCCCACATGCGGTGAGCGCACCCAGGGCGTACCATGCGTCATGAACACCATTGACGTGGGTATTGCAGTAGGTTCAGCCTGTGCAACAGCAGCCGATCTGCGACTTGACACCCGCGTGATGTATTCTGTAGGCTACGCTGCGCTGAAGCTCGGTTTGATGCCGGGATGCAACTACATTATCGGAATTCCGGTAAGCGCAAGCTCCAAGAATCCGTTCTTCGACCGTAAACGCAAAGTACAGCCACAGTAATGGAACAGCCAAAAAGACAACTATTCATGCCGGCCGAGTGGCACCGATTGCAGATGGTGCAGCTCACATGGCCACACGAAGGTACCGACTGGAGTTATATGCTTCAGGAGGTCGAAGAGTGCTACGTAAACCTTGCCAAGGCCATCAGTTCAAGAATGCAACTGCTTGTAGTGGCACCCGACATCAATGCTGTAAAGGCCACACTTGAGAAAGGCGGTGCAACAATGAGCAACATAACCCTCTTTGAGTGCGACACCAACGACACCTGGGCACGCGACCACGCATTCATAACAATCCTCGGCGACAATGTTCCGCACTATGTCGACTTCTGCTTCAACGGCTGGGGACGCAAGTTCGAGGCGTCACTTGACAATGCCATCAACGGAAAACTCTACGATGCCGGCATTGTAAAGGGAGAATACGAGGACTGCACTTCTTTTGTACTCGAAGGAGGCTCAATAGAGAGCGACGGTAAAGGAACAATCCTCACTACAAGCCAGTGCCTGCTTGCTCCGCACCGCAACCAGCCAATGGGCAAGGAAGATATTGAGGAGTGCCTGAAGAAGATGCTTCATGCCGAGCGCATATTGTGGCTTAACCACGGCAACCTAATCGGCGACGACACCGATGGTCACGTCGATACCGTTGCACGTCTTACACCCAACGACACCATTGTATATATGCAGTGTACCGACGAGAACGATGCACAGTATGCCGACCTTCGCGCTATGGAAGAGGAGATTGCAGCGCTGCGCACTGCTGACGGCAACCCATATAGGATGATTGCCCTGCCCTCGCCCGATGCCATACACGACGAGGACGGCGAGCGTCTGCCGGCAACATACGCGAACTTCCTCATCATGAACAACTGCGTGCTCTACCCCACATACGCACAGCCGGACAATGACCGCAAAGCCGCAGAAGCGCTCAAAAAAGCATTCCCAAAGCATGAGATTATAGGCATCGATTGCCGCGCGCTCATCAAGCAGCACGGCTCGCTGCATTGCGTAACGATGCAATACCCAAGATAAAAACAGACAAGAAAATGGATACGATAAAAGTTGGAATAATACAGCAGAGCATCGGTACCGATGTAGAGAGCAACAAGCAGAAACTTGCCGCATGCATCAGAGAGGTTGCAGCCAAGGGCGCACAGCTTGTGGTGTTACAGGAGCTTCATAACTCGCCCTACTTCTGTCAGGTGGAGTCAACAGAAAACTTCTCATACGCCGAGCCAATCCCCGGCCCGTCGACAGAGTTCTACAGCAAGATAACCGCAGAGTGCAAGGTGGTGCTTGTGACATCACTCTTCGAAGCACGTGCAAAAGGTCTCTACCACAACACCGCCGTTGTCTTTGACAGCGACGGCAGCATTGCCGGCAAATACCGCAAGATGCATATCCCCGACGACCCCGCATATTACGAGAAATTCTATTTCACACCGGGCGACATAGGCTTCCGCCCAATCAGAACCTCTTTGGGAACATTGGGAGTACAGGTATGCTGGGACCAATGGTACCCCGAGGGAGCACGCCTTATGGCACTGCGAGGCGCCGACCTGCTCATCTACCCTACCGCCATCGGCTGGGAGAGCACCGACACCACCGAAGAGAAGGAGCGTCAGCTGGGAGCATGGCAGACAGTACAGCGCGGACACGCTGTTGCCAACGGCATACCCGTCATTGCAGTGAACCGTGTAGGACATGAGCCAGACCCTTCAGGCATGACAAACGGCATACAGTTCTGGGGACACAGCTTCGTTGCCGGCCCGCAAGGCGAGTTTGTCGCTCATTTTGGCGAACAGGAACAATGTGAGGTCATCGAGGTAAGCATCAAGCGCAGCGAGACAGTGCGCCAATGGTGGCCATTCCTCCGCGACCGCCGCATTGAGGAGTATGGCGGAATCACCAAAAGATACCTTGACGAAGAATAATTGAGAAGTGTATTTAAATGCTGAAGTGGGTGACCCAAAATGAAATGGGTCACCCGCTTTTGTACAGGTTGAATAAAAAGAGCTATTTTTAGGCTTGTGAAGCCCTAAAAAATGCAACCGACGCTGTAATGCGAGAGCAGAGAGTGCCCGCATTCTATGCCGAGCTACGAGGAGGAAAAGCCACTTTAGTGGATTAATTTACTAAACGTAAATGAGTATTTTCGGGCAAGCGTAACAACAAAAGAGCCTTTTTAGTCAGCCTCTTCAGCATTTTGCTTCCATCGCCTTTACTATCCACTCCACATCACGCAGCAGGTCCTGCAAGTCCTGTTCGTGCTCTTCCTCTTCGGCCATTATACGTTTTGCAATGTCGCAGGTAGTGTAATCGACATTGTTGCAGAACGATGCAATCTCCTCGTAGCGTACTATGGCACAGCGCTCGGCCGCGACATTCTGTTTGAGCAGGTTCATCACATCGGTATTAAGCGGCACGGAATATTTGCAACGCGCGAGGGTACTCCACTGCACAGGATCAAGGACAGGTGTTCCCTCAAGCTGGATAATCCTGTCGGCAAGCAACCGGGCATGCCGGAACTCTTCCATAGCGTGTTCCTCAAACTCTCTCTGCACATCGGAACGCATAGCCCCCTCAACGACCAGTGTCCCTATCCAATACTGGTAGAACGCCAGCCACTCCTCACTGAGTGCAGCGTTGAGCTGCGAGAGGAGTTCAGGCAGGTCAATTCTTTTGCGCAGTATCAAAATACTTTCTCTTGCCATACTATCAATGTTTTAAAGGTGAATAATGATAAAAGAACAGATATTTGGTTTATTTGTTTGATTTATATGCTTATTATTTTGACTTGATACACTTTTTGATTATGTTTGTAGAGAACCTTGAAAAAGTAAACATTAATCATTTTATGTAATAAAACTCCACTTTATTCGTGGGCAATATCATAAAAAGTATTAATTTTGCAAAAGATATATATAGAACAACAAGAACAATACGATATATGAAACTGGCCGTCTCTACAAAACCGACCTTTTTTATAGAGGAGGACAAGATAATAACACGCCTTTTTGACGAAGGGCTCGATTATCTGTTCCTCTACAAAGAGTACCCTCATCCACAGTTCATGGAGAGGTTGCTCAATCTTATACCAAAGAAATACCACAAGCGCATATTCACATGCAACAATCGTCTGATGCAGGAGTACAAGCTTGCCGGTACACTTTTTACCCTTGACTCCAACCCTCCTATGGGCAACGAGAAGGGCAAGATTGTTGGCTATGCCAGCAACCTGCAGCATCTTAAGGAACTGCGCAAGACATACGATATCGTATGTTTCGGTCCTTTGGGCCGCACCTTCTACCAGAGTGCAGAGCTCAATGAGATTGGCAAGAAGATGATAAACAAGAACACTTGGGCATTCGGTGACATTGACGAGGCGAACCTCAAGCGCTTGACAAACTATGGATTCGGAGGAGTAATCGTGAACGAACTGATGTGGAACAATTTCGACTCCTGCCGTTCAACTGACTACACAGAACTTATCAACCGCTTCAAGAGAATAAAGAAAGCCGTTGACAAACTATAATAACGAAATACAATAACAACAATAAATTCAAAAAGCATTATGGACAACACTCCCTACATGGTATTTGCAGGTACGAAGTCACGTTACCTTGCAGAAGAGATTTGCAAAGAATTGGGTTGCGAGCTCGGCCAGATGAACACCACTCATTTTGCTGACGGTGAGTTCGCCGTTTCTTACGAAGAGTCTATTCGCGGCAAGAACGTATTCCTTGTACAATCTACATTCCCCAACTCTGACAACCTTATGGAACTTTTGCTTATGGTTGACGCTGCCAAGCGTGCTTCTGCCAAGAGCATTGTTGCAGTTATGCCTTATTTCGGTTGGGCTCGTCAGGACCGCAAGGACAAGCCACGTGTTTCAATCGGTGCAAAGCTCGTTGCCGACCTATTGAGCGTAGCAGGTGTAAGCCGTGTCATCACTATGGACCTTCACGCCGACCAGATCCAGGGCTTCTTCGACATCCCTGTAGATCATCTCTATGCATCAATGGTATTCATCCCATACATCAAGTCTCTCAACCTTGAGGACCTTGTAATTGCAACACCTGACGTAGGCGGTTCAAAGCGCGCAAGCACATACTCAAAGTGCCTTGGTGTACCCCTGGTACTCTGCCACAAGACACGTGCAAAGGCAAATGTTGTAGACACAATGCAGATTATCGGTGACGTAGAGGGCAAGAACGTGATCCTTGTCGACGATATCGTTGACACAGCAGGTACTATCTCAAAGGCAGCAGACCTTATGATTGAGAACGGTGCGAAGTCAGTACGCGCACTTGCTTCACACTGCATCATGTCAGGTAACGCATCAGAGAGAGTTCGCGAGTCAAAGATGACAGAGATTGTCTTCACAAACAGCATACCTTACGACCGCGGTTGTCCAAAAGTAAAGCAGCTCTCAATTGCAAAGGGCTTTGCCGAGGCTATCAAGTGCGTGCTCAACAACCAGTCAATCAGCAAGCAGTACATCTGCTGATAACAGCACATACACAATACAGTAAAAAACGGAGATTGCGATTGCAATCTCCGTTTTTGGTTGTATCAAGAGTGTTACAAGGAATGGCTAAAAAGCAAACTTCTGCGTTCCAGGAAGCCCTCAAAATCCTCATTTACGTCCAGTAAACTGCGGTATTTGAGGGCTTCCTAAGCCTTGACACAAAGTGTCTTGTCTTGGCTGCACTCATTTTGTGTGTAAGCAAGCTTCCACCCGTTCGTTTGCACAAGCCTTGAATTTTATCTTTTTATCCATTCCTTGTTTAGTATTGTTCTTTCTCATTTGGAAAATCACAAGCCTTGACATCGCTCACATAGCTACCCACAGCATCGGTGATGATTGTGTTGAGGTCGGCATAGCGACGGAGGAACTTCGGAGAGAAATCGGCTGTCATGCCGAGCATATCGGCATATACAAGCACCTGACCGTCAACCTTCACGCCGGCACCGATACCTATTACAGGGATAGAGATTGAACTTGCCACCTTCTCGGCCAGCGCTGCAGGAATCTTCTCAAGGACAAGCGCGAAACAGCCTGCCTCCTCAAGGAGCTTTGCATCGGCAAGCAGCTTGGCAGCCTCGGCATCGTCCTTTGCGCGGACAGCGTATGTTCCGAACTTGTTAATGCTCTGTGGAGTAAGTCCCAGGTGACCCATGATGGGAATACCGGCATCAAGAATCTTGCGTACCGAGGGGAGAATCTCCTCACCACCCTCAAGTTTGAGAGCATCGGCATGAGTCTCCTTCATGATGCGGATAGCATTCTTCACAGCCTCGTCGGCATTTACCTGATATGTACCGAAAGGCATATCCACAACAACCAATGCACGCTTTACGCCACGAACGACGCCCTTTGCATGATAAATCATCTGGTCGAGAGTGATAGGCAATGTTGTTACATTACCCGCCATCACATTAGATGCAGAGTCACCCACGAGCAGCGCGTCAATACCCGCGTTGTCAAGGATAGATGCTGTAGTATAATCGTATGCGGTGAGCATTGCAATCTTCTCACCCTTGCGCTTCATTTCGATAAATCGGTGCGTAGTAACCTTGCGTGTGTCTTCCACCAAATACTTTGACATGATTAAAATCTTTTTGTAAAAATTAAAAATGTTTGTCTTTGTGTGCTTTATTGAAAGCGACTGCAAAGTTACATCATTTTTATCAAAAGGCAATGCCGTATCAAAATAATCAGTAACTTTAGGGCATACTAATTGTTATAGACGTAAGCAAGGTATAAATTCACAAGAACCGCGAACCTGTTATCCCGATACGCAGTGAGGGTTCTCTTAACGCGATTTCGGTATGGATTGTTTATCATACGTTCATTAGAAATAAAAAAGCATAATATGAAAAAGATTGTAATCATCGACGGTGGACCGCGCCGTAACATGAACACTGCACAGCTGTTGCAGAAGTTTGCCGAGGGTGCAGAGTCAGCAGGCAAGGATGTTGAAGTAAAGACAGTACGTCTTTACAATTTAGACTATAAAGGCTGTATGTCATGTATGGCCTGCAAACTAAAGGGCAAGGCATCGAACATCTGCAAATTCAAGGATGCACTGACTCCAGTGTTGGAAGAGATTGCCAATGCCGACGGTCTTGTGCTTGGCTCGCCAATCTATTTTGGCGAGGTAACAGGCCAGATGCGTGCCTTTCTGGAGCGCCTCTCTTTCCCGTGGCTGTCGTACAACGATTACAGCCTGACCGCGCCAAAACGTATGCCAGTGGTGCTCATTGAAACGATGAACGGCACGCCCGACCGCAACAACAGCAACCATTTCGGCACTATGGAATGGTGCATAACGACAGCTCTTGGCAAGCCAGAGCGCATCATCGGCTACAACACCTGCCAAGTGGCAAAATATGACAACTACGAGCTCGGCAGTTTCTCCGAGGAGGCAAAGCATGCCTGGCGCGATGCCCATTGGGAGGAAGACCTGCAAAAGGCCTTCGATGCCGGCCGGAAGATGGCGGAGCAGTAGGAGTGAGTGAAAATAGAATAAATACTTTATGAAGATAGAAACATTTACCGAAGGGGATATTCGTGAGGCTGCACATCTTGCCTATCCCGTTTGGGGCGAGGGACACGCAGCCAACGGGCAGGGTGAAGAATTCGGGCTGCTGATGTGTGAGTATATCATCCGCTATGGGTGGTATGGTGCACCATTCGCCTTCAAGATTACCGACGAGGGCAAGATGGTGGGTTGCATCCTCGCGGGCAACATCGAGCAGGATAACGGCTACAACGAGTGGTTGTACAGCGTGATGCCATCGTTCAACGAGCAGCAGTGCGAGGAGGCTTTGGCTCTGCGTGATTACTTCGACAGGACCTCGCCAAAAGTCTATCGTTTTATGCGAGCAGATAAGGATCTGTATCTCTCGTTCTTCATCTCAGCTGTGCAGGGATGCGGCAAGCGTTTGCTTGGAGAGATTGTGGCCTTGGCAAAGAGCGAGGGCTATGAAAGTCTGTATCTTTGGACTGACTCATCTTGCAACCACAGCTACTACGCCCATCACGGCTTTGAGATGGTTGCAGAGTTTAAGTCCGACGAGTGGAAAACAGATTCCAACGACTATCTGACCTACATCTATCGAAAAAGCTTCTGATGGTGGTAGAAAAGATAAAAGTAGAGAAAAAGCCGAAACTTTTTCTCTACTTTATTTATAAATGGAAACAACATCACCTCTTTGCACAAACGGGGCAAAGTCCTGTCATCATGCAATTGGTATCCTAAACCACAAAACTGCTAGGGGATGGAACTTACATCACAGCCGTATTCTTGAAATTATGCTCAAAAATATATACTTTAGCATTCGATTAAAAAATACAACAGATACAACATAAACATGAAAACAACAGCACTCTATTTCAGCGCTACATATACCACAAAGCGTGTGGTTGAGGCAGTGGCAGCAGAACTCTCGAAAGAGACCGTTACATACGATATAACAAACGACCCATCGACCGACGCGGTGACAATCCCAAGTGATGAGCTTTTGGTTGTCGGCGTACCGGTATATGCAGGACGTGTGCCGGCTATGGCAGAGGAGCGTCTGCGCCGTTTCAAGGGCAACAACACCCCGGCTGTAGTCATAGCCGTTTATGGCAACCGACACTATGACGATGCGGTCCTGGAACTGCACGATATTATGCGAGAGTGCGGTTTCCGCACCGTTGCTGCAGGAGCATTTGTGGCACAGCACTCCATTTTCCCGAAGGTGGGCACAGCGCGCCCCGACACCGAGGACTTTGCTGACATCAGAATGTTTGCAGAGAAGACTGCAGCACTACTGGCCGCTGATTTCGGAGAGATTGATATACCGGGCAACCGTCCATATAAAGTACCGGGTGGGATACCCATCTGGCCTACCGCATCGCGTAAATGTACCGGATGCGGTGCATGCGCCCGCCTCTGCCCTACAGGAGCCATTGACCCGTCATCGCCAAGGGGCGTCGACAAGGATAAATGCATAAAGTGCGGGCGATGCATTGTTGTCTGCCCGAAGAGAGCCCGCCGCTTCTACGGTATCAAATACTCCATAGCAGCAGCGCGTTTCAATAACGCATTTGCAGCACGCAGGGCCAACGAAATGTGGTTTGCAGAGAAGAGATAACGACAAGCCAAATTTTCGCACCCGTTTCTTTGAATTTTTGCCCCAAATTACTATATTAGCATGATGTAACGGACAAAGCAAAATGAAGATAATACACACGGCCGACTGGCATCTTGGGCAGACATTCTTTAACTATGACAGGAGCAGGGAACATGCAGTTTTCCTTGACTGGCTGTGCAACACAATAAAGGAGCGCGGGACAGAGCTGCTGCTGATTGCAGGCGATGTCTTTGACTCGCCCAACCCGTCGGCAGAGTCGCAGAGGATGTATTACCATTTCCTCAAGAGGGTTATCGGGGAGAACAGAAACCTGCAGATTATAGTAACTGCCGGCAACCATGATTCGGCAGCACGCATCGAGGCTCCAGCACCGCTGCTGAACATATTCAATATACACATATCGGGCATTGTACATTACCATGATACAGAGATAGACTACGACCGGATGATTGTACCGATAGCCGATGGCGGCTGTTGTCTTGCCGTACCCTACCTCAGACACAACGACCACCCCGAAGCAGATAGTTACAACGAGGGGGTCGCAATGATGTATGCCGAGCTTTACAGGAGGGCTACAGCGAAAGGCTACTCACCAATCATAGCAATGGGGCATCTTCAGGCATCCGGGGCAACTGTATCTGTCGGCGACTGCTCGGAACATGCGATTATTGGAGGCATGGAGGGCATAGAGGCACGATTCGTCAATGAGGGCATAGCATATACAGCCCTCGGGCATCTTCACAAGGCCCAGCGTGTAGCGGAAAAGGAGAATATCCGCTACTCCGGTTCACCGCTCCCCATGTCGTTTGCAGAGCGCAACAACAAGCAGAGCGTAACGGAGGTTATAATTGAAGATGGAAAGTGCCGCATTGAGAAAATCCCGTTCGACACCCCCGTAAAACTGTTGAGCATCCCTGAAAAGCCGCAACCGATAGACGTGGTGCTGGAGGAGCTTGCCACACTACCCGACGGCGAACATAACGGGAACTCCCCGTTCCTTGAGGTGCGTGTGCTGATAACGACCATAGACCCCACAATACGCCAACGTATTGAAGAGGCAATAGAAGGAAAGGCTGTGCGCCTTGCCCGAGTGGAGGCAACAAGCAGCATCACGCGTCAGGGAGAGGGGAACAAACCGATGACATACGAGGATTTCAAGAAGATTGCCCCTGTTGCACTGATGAAGGATATATATAAAAAGGAGACGGAAAAAGAGATGCCCGAGAATCTTGTAAAACTGCTTGACGAAATAACGAAGGAGGTTGAATCATGAAAATACTTGCAATAAGAGGAAAGAACCTCGCCTCGCTGTCGGGCGAATTTGAGATAGACTTCCGTCGTGAGCCGTTGAAGCATGCCGGGCTGTTCGCAATAACGGGAAGCACAGGCTCGGGAAAGACCACCATACTTGATGCCATGTGCATTGCTCTGTACGGCAGTTCACCGAGGCTCGACAACATCAAGAACAGCAATGCCATAGAGCGTTTCGGCAAGGCGGCCTTGCAGGAGAGTGACCCCAAGACAATACTCCGCCGTGGCAGCACCGAGGGGTATGCCGAGGTTGACTTCTCGGCAGTCGACGGCAACGAGTACCGCGTGCGTTGGAGTATCTCAAGGACAAGGAACAACCCTAACGGCAGTTTCCGCCCGACATCATACGACCTCCACAACCTTTCCGATGGTGAGCACCGGCCACTATCAGCCACAGAGCACAGCAAGATGATTCCGCAGCTTGTGGGGCTCACATACGAGCAGTTCACACGCGCCGTCCTGCTTGCCCAGGGAAACTTCTCAGCATTCCTTAAAGCCGATGAAAACGAGAAGGCCACAATATTGCAGACCCTTACAGGAACTGAAATATACAGCCGCATATCTGCACTCATATACTCAAAGTGCGCCGAGGCAAAAAAGGAACTGGAGCTGATTGAGGAGAAGAAGAAAGGGCTTGTAATCCTAAGCGACGAAGAACTGGGCACACTCGACGCCCGTATGAAAGAGTTGCTCCAACAACAGTTGAAGAACGAAAATGAGATTAAGGCACTGACAGCCCAACTGCAGTGGATTGAGCGTTTGCAGCAACTGCAGAAGGAACATGACGAGGCTGTAAAAAAGGTTGACGATGCCACATTGAAACTGGAGGAGTGCACCCCTATAATAAAGAAGGTAGAACGCATTGAAAGTGTTCAGCAGATACGCGATACCTTTATACAGAAAAGTTCAATCGAACAGCAGCTCGGCGGACACACCGCGCAACTGTCGACGCTCAAAGAGAATATGCAGGGCACCGAGAAGGAGTACACTGCAACCATGCAACTCTCAAAAGAGGCCGAGACTCTGCTGAAAGAGACACAAGAGAGGTACGACGCTTTCAAGCCTACACTCAACGAGGCGCTGAAAATAGAAGAGCAGATAAAAGGATGCATAAAGAGTGCGAAAGAGACAAGCGAGAACCTTGAACGGCAGAAGAAGGAGCACTCCACCACTCTAATGGCCATCGAGAACAGCAAAAAGACGCAACAGGCTAAAGAAAAAGAAAACTGTGAAATTGCAGCCTGGTTCCACAAATACAGAGAGTTCGAAAGCATTATCCATGCAATACCGGGAATTGTTGTGAACATTCAGACCATTGACAATGCACGTTCACAAGCCGCAATTCGTGAAAAGACAATCACGAACGCAAAGACTCTGCTTGCACAGAGCGAAGAGCGGCTTGCAGATGTGACAAAACGCAAGGAAGAGCTTGACAAGGCACTCACAAGCGAGATAGCCACACTGCGCAAGCGCCTTGTGGAGGGCGAGCCCTGTCCTGTGTGCGGCAACATACACCACCTTTATACGGCAACAGACGAGAAGACTCTTGCCGAGACTGAGCTTGAGAAGGCTAAAGAAGAGGTAAGGAAAAGCGAAGAACTGCTTAAGAGCAATATCGAGGGTTACCGCAAGGAAATAAGCAGCGGCGAGAGTGTGATTGAGACACTTGACAAACAGGCCAATGAGCTGCACGGCAAGAACCTTGAAGTGATGCAAGGCATTGAGAATGCCAACGCAATCCTTACGCAGGAGAACTCGGCAACGAAGCTCCAGAACCTTGCATCGGAATGGAAGAGAAAGAGCGACAAGGCAACAGCCATCAAGGAAGAGCTGTCGGTAACGGCAAAGAGCCTTGAGCTGTCGGCTGCAAGAGCCGCTGATCAGGTAAAGGAGGTTGAGGCAACAGAAAGAGCCCTTTTAGCCATAAACGACGAACATAAAGGACTCAAAGCAAAACTCACACATTTGTTGGGAGATTGGGGTACAACAGAGAAAGCCGAGAGCGAACTCGGCAAGTGCATCGCTGAGGCCAACAGACGCTTTACCGAAGCCACCGAGAAAAAAGCATCTGCTGCCGACCTCTACAACAGGCTAAAGGGCAGCATCGAGGAGAAGACTCGACTCATCGCATCGCAGAAAGTGGAGTGTGAGAAGCTGTCGGCAGAAATTATAAGATACCTTCAGGAACGCAATGACGGCCTGACTATCGACGGACTTAAGGAGCTCATCGAAGCCGGAAAGGATATACAGCAGATGCGTGCCACAATAGAGAAATGCACAAAGGCTGTAACAGAGAGCAAGGCAACCCTTGCCGAGAGGGCACGTAACATTGAGGAGCACCATAAGGCAGAGGCAAAGCCAAAGGAGCAGAAAGGGTTTGAGACAATAAAGGACGAAATAAGTGCCATTGATGCACTGCGAAGGATATGCGCCGAGGAAATAAGCAGCATAAACGCGACCCTGCTTAAAGACAAGGAGAACAACGCCCTTTTTGCCCAGTACCGCGACGAATATGACAAAAAAGAGGAGAATGCCCGCAACTTGGCCGAGCTCAATGCTATGTTCGGTTCGGCAAAAGGCGAGAAGCTTATGCGCCATGCCCAGGGATACACACTCGACATTCTCCTTGAGGTTGCCAACAAGCACCTAAAGGAGTTCTCGGGCAGATATATGCTGTCACGTATCTCGCCGAGCTCATTGGGTATAAAGGTCATTGACCTTGAGATGATGTCCGACAGCCGTTCGGTGCACACGCTCTCGGGCGGTGAGACATTCCTCACGTCACTTGCCCTTTCGCTTGCACTCTCCACAATATCGTCCAACAGGATGAGTATTGAGTCACTCTTCATTGACGAGGGCTTCGGAGCCCTTGACAGCGAGACCCTGAAGAGCGCAATGGAGGCACTTGAGCAGCTACAGAGCCAGGGACGCAAGATCGGTGTGATATCGCACCTGGGAGAAATGATAGACCGCATACCCACAAGAATAAAGGTATTGAAGAGCGGTAACGGGAAAAGCAGAATTGAAATTGTATAAACATGAATAAGGTTCTTAAGATATACAGGGCGTCGGCAGGTTCCGGAAAGACCTTCACCCTTGCCCTTGAATATATAAAACTTGTTGTGGAGAACCCCTACTCCTACCGTAACATCCTTGCCGTGACCTTCACCAACAAGGCCACCGGCGAGATGAAGGAGCGTATACTGGGCAAGCTGTACGGCGTCGCCAACAGGTCGGATAGCGCGAAGGACTACTTTGAGAAAATCAAAGAGCAGCTGCCTGATATGAGCGATGAGAAAATCATTGCCAATGCACAGAAGGCACTCGACCTTCTGCTGCACGACTACGGACACTTCCGCATACAGACCATCGATGCATTTTTCCAGACGGTACTCCGTAGCCTTGCCAAGGAACTCGATCTCAATGGCGATATGGAAATCACTCTTGACAGCAAGGAACTGTTGGGGAATGCTGTCGATACCTACATAAAGAACCTTGAACCCGACACGGTCAACATTGCACAGGTAGTACGTTACATCGAGGACAGGCTCAGCAACGGCGAACAGTGGAGAGTTAGCGAGGATATAAAGAAATTTGCCGAAAATATCCTCAAGGAGGAGTACCAGCAACGCGGTGACAAGCTTCGCGAGGAGATGGAGGTGGACAACGGCCGGCTCCTCAAGCAGTTCTATCATGACATTACGGCATACAAAAGAAGAGTCGTAGAGAAAGCCAGGAGCATCGGAGAGAGATTCTTCAACCTCGCAGCCGGATATACAGCCGATGACTTTGCATACAAGCAGAAAGGCATCTGGGGTGTGTTTGAAAAGATGCGCGAGGGAGTTGTTCCCGAGTGGACGCCGTCAAGAACAGCACTCGCCGACAGCCCTGAGAAAATATCAAAGAAGTGCGGTGCCGTGAACGAGATTGCCGCGCTCATAAAAGAGGCAGTCCCCTTGTATACAGAGTACCTCAACTGCGAGTTGTCTCTCGGGCACTACCACCAGCTGGGAATGCTCAACAACATTGCAGCCACCCTAAAGGAGGAGAATACACGCGAGAACCGTTTCCTTCTTGCAGAGACAACCCACCTGCTCAGTTCAATGATCGGCAAGAACACCACCTTCATATTCGAGAAGATTGGTTCCGAAATCGACCATATATTCATTGATGAGTTCCAGGACACATCCAAGCTCCAGTGGTCGTGCTTCCATGTGCTGCTTGAAGAGATTCTCGCACGCGGAAACTTCAACCTCATCGTAGGTGACGTAAAACAGTCTATCTACCGTTGGCGCAACAGTGACTGGAACATCATGAACAACATAGGCTCACACTTCCGCGATGACCAGATAACCTTTGCATCGCAGGATGTGAAACTTGACGGCAAAGTATACAAATCGACGAACTACCGCAGCGACCGCAGGATAATCAGCTTCAACAATGCCCTTTACCGCGCAGCCATAGCAACAATAAAGAGCAGTACGGAAGGACACATTGACCCGGGCAGCTTCAAGGAGATTGAACAGGCATACGATGATGTGGAGCAGGCTTACCCGCTACCGAAGCCAGGCAAGACCGCAAAACCGGTGAGAGGATATGCCGAGGTTCGTGTAATCCCCAAGAAGGAGGAAGGCAGCAAATTTACCGACTGCGCCATTGAGCAGCTTATGGCTACACTGCATCACCTGCTTGAGGAGAAGAACGTTGCACCAAGGGATATTGCCATACTCATGCGCACGAAGAAGAAAAAGATGCAGATGGTTGTGGAGGCATTCAATAAAGAGTTCCCCAACCACAAGATTGTATCGGACGAGGCATACAAGCTATCATCTTCATTGACAGTGCAGTTGGTGATTGCATCGCTCAAATACATTGCCACCCCGACAGACAAGGTGAATATCGCCAATATGGTACGCCTTTATAACAAGGTAATAAATAAGGTTGAATACAACTTCAATGGGGAGATAAGCGGCGAACAGCTCAACACGCTGCTGCCGGCAGAGTTCCGAGACTCGTTGAAACGCCTTAAAGAGCTTCCGTTATATGAGCTTATCGAACAGATACTCGCATTGCTGAACATCACCGAGGCAAAAGATGAAGAGGCATACGTATATGCATTCCTTGACCACGCGGCACAGTACATCAACAGCCGCAGTGCCGACATACACAAGTTCCTGAAGGCTTGGGACGAGACGATACACGACAACAGCATCCCGGCCGAGAGCATTGACAGCATACGCATCATGACCGTGCACAAGTCAAAGGGTCTGGAATTCCACACGGTGATAATACCCATGTGCGACTGGACACTGACAGGCGACAGCCGCACCCTGCTGTGGTGCGAACCCACAGAAGAGCCGTTCAAGACACTCAGCCTGCTGCCCATCGACTGTAAGAAGGAGATGACAAAGAGCATATTCAACAAAGAGTACCACGACGAATATATGTACCAGGTAGTCGACAACCTGAATATACTCTACGTTGCCACAACAAGAGCAAAGAGCAATCTCTTCATCTTCACCGACGGGACAAACGGACGCGGAGAGAATGTATCGAAAATGATGAACGCCCTGTTGCAGAATATCACTCACCTCGAAGGCTCACAGTATGACAAGGATAAAGGCATATTCACTTACGGTGAGATTGTAGAGAGCAGGAAAGAGGACACGAGCGACAAAAAAGAGAACGACAACCCGTTCGAGGCAGAGCCCGAGGTCATCAAGCAGCCTTTCACATTCTTCGACAGCAAGATTACCTTTGTACAGTCAAACGAGCTCGAGCGTTTCCTTGCCGAAGGAGAAGAGGAGAAAAAGCAGTACGACTACATCGAGGAAGGCAAGCTCATGCACCTTGTAATGTCGGGCATCAGGAGTAAAGAGGATATAAGCGCTACCCTTGACCGCCTGATGATAGAAGGCCTCATTTCGACAGTGGAGAAATACAACAGGATAAAGAAGCTTGTGGAAAGGGCACTCGCGAAACCCGAGGTTGCAGAGTGGTTCGACGGAAGCTACCGGCTCTACAATGAATGTACAATTCTTGGTGACAGCAAGAAGAAAAGCCGACGCCCCGACAGGGTGATGGTTAAGGGCGACAAGGCTGTTGTAGTAGATTACAAGTTCGGACGCGAGGACGAGAAGTACATCGAGCAGGTCAATGATTATATGGAGCTCCTCAGAAGCATCGGGTATACCGACGTGAGAGGATATTTATGGTATGTTTACAAGAATTATATAAAGGAGATATGACACCGTTTCTCAAGATAGTGGCAGAAGACATATACAACAGGTTCAACGGTAAATTGGAGGACGTTGCAGTGGTATTCCCCAACAAACGTGCGAGCCTCTTCTTCAGCGAATACCTGCTTGCAAAGAACAACGGCAAGGCAATGTGGAGCCCCCGTTACATGACAATAGGCGAGCTGTTCCAGCAGAACAGCAAACTCACTGTGGGTGACCAGATACTCCTTGTGAGCAAGCTGTACAAGGAGTATGTGCGTCCGAGGAGAACAGACGAGAGCATTGAAGATTATGAGAATAGCATTGAGACACTCGACAGCTTCTACTACTGGGGTGAGATGCTGCTGCGCGACTTTGATGACGTCGACAAGCATCTTGCCGATGCGCGTCAGCTATTTGCTAACATAAAGGAGCTCCGCGAACTGGGCATTGCCAAAGATACCCTTACCAAAGAGCAGGCAGAATCTATTGCGCAGTTCTTCAAGAACTTCAAACCCGAAGAGGAGAGTGAGATAAAGAAGAACTTCATGGGCGTGTGGGAGAGACTCTTTGCAATATACACCAATTTCAAGGAGGCTTTGAGACGCGAGAACCTTGCATACGAAGGCATGCTCTACCGCGATGTCATAGAGAACAGCGAGAGCATCACACTACCCCACAAGCAGTATGTCTTCATCGGATTCAACGCCTTGAATGATGTAGAGACAAAGATGTTCGACATTGTGAACAGGCAAGGCAAGGCACTCTTCTATTGGGATTATGACACACACTACACAAAGAACATACACCACGAGGCCGGCCATTTCATGCGCAGGAACCTCGAGCGCTTTCCTAATGCCCTTAATGCATCGCACTTCAACAACATAGCCCGCCAAAAGAGTGTAACGGTAGTTGAGACAAGCAGCGACAGCATAGAGACACGCTACCTCTCAAGCTGGCTCGACAAGAACCTCACTGCCAACGAGATTGAGACTGCAGTGGTGCTTTGCGACGAGACTATGCTTGAGCCTGTGTTGCACACCATTCCTTCAAAGGCAAACGGCAAAGAGCTTGAGAACATGAACGTTACAATGGGATTCCCCATTTCGCACACTCCCATCTTCACGCTTGTAAAGCTCATAGTGGACCTGCACACACGCGGCTGGAGCGAGAAGCATGCCACCTACACCCTATCGGCGACAACGGAACTTCTCAACCACCCGTACATTGTACGTTGCAGCGATGGCAAGAGCGTTGAATTGAGAGAGAAGCTTCTGGAAGAAAAGAAGTTCTTCCCCACCATTGAGGAGCTTTCACAAGGCGAGTTCCTGACCCAGCTCTTCAAACGTACCACAGACAACATGGAGTGGTTCGGAAACATATCGGCAATCATTCGAAACATCGCCAACAGCTATTCAGGCGAGAACAGGGAGGAAATGGAGCTTTACGAAAAGCTCTTCTGCGAGGCGATATACAAGGCATACACCCAGGCGCAGCGCATCATAACGCTCATAGAAAGCGGTGAGCTGATTATGAAACAGCAGACTCTCGGCCGCCTCTTCGTGAGGATGCTATCGTTCCAGACCCTTCCTTTCCACGGCGAGCCGGTGGTCGGATTGCAGATAATGGGCCTGCTCGAGACACGTAACCTCGACTTCAAGAATCTTATACTCCTTGGAGTGAACGAGGGCAACCTGCCGAAGAACAGCGGAGAGAACTCTTATATTCCCTACAACCTGCGCCGGGCCTTCGGGCTTACATTGAGCGAGCACCGCGACTCGATATACGCGTACTATTTCTACCGCCTGCTGCAACGTGCCGAGAATGTCACTCTTGTATACAACAGCGCCCCCGAGAGCAAGTCACGCGGCGAGTGTTCACGCTACATACTCCAGCTGCTCGGCAGTAACCTCTACGACATAAAGCACATTGCATTGAGTTCGCATCAAGGCAACGGTTCGTTGGGCAACTGCGACATACCAAAGAGTGACAGCATAGTGGAGACCCTTATAAACAAATACGACATCAGCTCCAACGAGAGGATAAGGGAGATAAGCCCGTCGGCAATAAATTGCTATTTGAGATGCGGAATGAGTTTCTTCTACAAGTACGTGCTTGGCATAAGGAAAGACGACGAGGTGAGCGAAGGGATTGAGAACAATGACTTCGGAAACATCTTCCACGCGGCAGCCGACGACCTTTACAAGGAACTTGCCTCAAAGACCAACGGCATGATAACCAAAGAGGCACTGGAGTATTATGTAAAGAACGAAGAGTTGTTATACAGATACATCGACAGGGCCTTCTCAAGGGAGTTCTTCAATAACAACAAATCGGTATATAATGGCGAGCAGTATATCAACCGCGGTGTGCTGCACCACTTTCTGCTGAGACTGGTGAAGATTGACATGCAGTATGCACCGTTCCTTTACATCGGCGGTGAGCGGAAGATAAACATGCCGTTCACCCTTGACGTTGACGGCAGAGAGATTACCGTTGCACTCGGCGGAACGATAGACAGGGTAGACATAAAAGGCGATACCATAAACATTGTCGACTACAAGACCGGACGCAGCAACCGCGAGAGCAAGACCTCGCTTGACGACATCTTCGCAAACGAGATATCTTCGGCCGGTTACCGTCTTCAGGCATTCCTCTACTCCGTTATTCTTGATGAGCTGCTGAAAGGGAAAGAGAGTGTAGGCTGCAACGATTTCGGCTGGGTTGAGAAAGTGAGGAAAGAGTATGCAAGAAAAATCGCTCCTTCATTGTTATATATACACGACCCGGAGAACAGCATGCGCGAGAGTTTCATTGTAGACATACTCAAGACACCTGTAACAGACATCTCGGCAATTAAGGATGAGTATATGCAGAAACTGACCGGAGTATTGCAGGAGATATTCGATGTCGGCAAGCCTTTCACGGCAGCAAAGAACGAACGGACATGCGAATATTGCGATTTCAGAAAAATCTGCGGTAAATAACACATTTTAACACAGAGGCGTGAACAAAGAGTGTTCCGCCTCTGTTATATTAATGTGTTTTTCATAGTAATAGATTTATTGGCAGCATCTGCTTGTGAAAGTCGATGATGCAACGGATAAAGGCGTTTATCCGCAGAAGAAAGCCGCGTCGTTCCCCTAAGGCGCGGCTTTTTGTATTGGTCCTGTAATGCAGGAGCGCAGTAAAGCATCTAAAATATCCAGATCTGTCATTTCGACGACCGCAAGGAGGAGACGTGTTGTTGAGGGCTTTGCCCGAAAAAATCTCAAATAATATGATATGGTGTGTTCGCGGCAATCGAGATCCCTCGTCGCTTTGCTCTGTCGGGATGACAAGTGTACGGTTCTTCAGAGTCTTGTCATGCTGAAGCATAGCAAACCAACGGTCGACGCCCGAAGGGGCTGAAATCAAGCATCTCTTATTTCGCGCTTCTTGAGATCCTTCCTGTTGTCTGGATGACAAGTTCCGCATCTTATGTCATTTCGAACGTATGTGAGAAATCTCTGTATTCGCATTGCTTGAGCTCCTATGACAATGCGGATTTCGTCGCTATGCTCTGTCGGAACCGTAGGTCGCCGCCCGCAGGGGCCAAAGGCAATGACAAAGTGCGTGGTATTCATGGTCCTGACTTGTCATGCTGAAGCGCAGCGAACCAACGGTCGACGCCCGAGGCATCAAGCTGAAGGGGCTGAAGTCAAGCATCTAAAATATCCAAGTCTGTCATTTCAACGACTATAAGGAGGAGACGTGTTGTTGAGGGCTTTGCCCGAAAAAATCTCAAAAACGACGAACAGAGATTCTTCGTTTCACTCAGAATGACAATCCACCGCAAACCTTTCATTCCGATTGTAAGGACACAATCTTTTGTATTATCTGTTATCAGGTATCACCTTCATGATACACTCCTTGCAGTCGAACGACAGGCGGAAACGTTTGCCGTCACCCGACACGATATAAAAAGGCTCCTTATAAGGATGTCTCTCGCCGTTCTTTGTGCACCACCCCATGCTGTACTTTATACAATGCTTGCAGAACATCACGGCAGCATCGACAGCAGACTGTTTCTCAAAAGCCGGCAATATGCTCTTTACCCCGTGCTGTTTGTAGAACGCCTCGGCATAGCTATTGGACACATTGCCTTTATAATCAAGTTCCTCGGTGACAAAAGGTATTGCGTTGTCAAGCAGACGCATATCCTCGCGGCCGTAATCCTTGATGTGCTTCTCGACAAGAGCCTCGCAGAGCGAACGGCGCATATCGGACAGCAACGACGAGGGGACGAACCACTCATTGGAGAACTCCACACGCACGTCACCCACCTCGAACGGAGTATTGCCCCACTTGCCCAATTGCTTTACAATGTTGTCATGCTGCGAGGTGCGTGCCTCCTGCTTCTCAAAAGCCGCCGACACGGAACACTCCATGCCGCTCTCATCCTTGCCATGAAGCACGAATCCGTCGGCTGTCTCACCGAAAGAGAGGTCTATGCGCATGCGCCGTGGAGCATCGGGGCGCGACAGCTGACGCTCGAAGTCACAGTCATAATTACGGTATAGCTCGTCACCGCTCTCTACCTGGGGCATCGTCTGCGGGAATATGCGGTTACCCTCTACCCTGTTTATATGGAAGCCCTTCAGGCGGCCATCACTTGCTATAAAGCATGCTCCGTCGCCATTATTGAACTCCTTGCCTGTAAATGTAAAGAAATTGCGTGACACAAACTTTACGCGGCCCATATACTCACCTTTTGATTTTGGAGTATCGAACGAAGTCATGCCCTCCTTATCACCGTGCAGCATATAATCGGTAAAGCCACGGCTGAAACTCTTCTCGGGTGACGGAGTGAACTGCGGAGAACAACTGCCGTATGATGCACGCACATATTCAGGACGACGCGCAAACACCTCGTCAAGCTTCTTGCGGTAGTAGGCAGTTATGTTCTTTACGTATGATATATCCTTCAGGCGGCCCTCAATCTTGAACGATGTGACACCGGCATCGAGCATCTGCTCAACATATCCACTGCGGTTCATATCCTTCAACGAAAGAAGATGCTTGCCTTTGGCAATTACCTCACCCTCGGCATCGACCATATCGAACGAGAGACGGCAGAACTGCGCACATGCACCGCGGTTGGCACTCCTGTCAAAACAGTGCTGCGATGCATAGCACTGCCCGCTGTAGCTCACACATAAGGCACCGTGCACAAACACCTCGAGTTCCGTTTCAGGTACAGCATCGTGTATCGCCCTTATCTCTTTGAGCGAAAGCTCACGGGCGAGCACGATACGCGGAAAGCCAATCCCGGCGAGGAACTTCGCCTTCCCGACCGAACGGTTGTCCATCTGCGTACTTGCATGAAGAGGTATAGGCGGGATATTCATCTTCGCTATTCCCATGTCCTGTATAATAAGTGCATCAACCCCCGCATCATACAGTTCAGCCACAAGCTGCTCCACTGCGGCAACCTCTTCATCATATATTATGGTGTTAAGCGTCACATAAACCTTTGCACCGAACAGATGGGCATACTCTACCAGGCGCTTTATATCCTCTACACTGTTGCCGGCAGCCTGACGCGCACCGAACTGTACAGCACCTATATATACCGCATCGGCACCATGATTTATGGCGGCAATTCCCGTCTCGACATTTTTTGCCGGAGCAAGCAGTTCTATTCTGCGTGATTGTTGCATGGTAACTCCATATTGTGTTAATTGTACAAAGATAGTGACAAACGAGCGAGATAGGCAAAGTTCACTTTGACATTTCACTGCGAGTGCAGCCTATTTTCGCGGTTTACCGCAAAGATAGTGACAAACGAGCGAGATAGGCAAAGTTCACTTTGACATTTCACAGCGAGTGCAGTCTATTTTCGCGGTTTACCGCAAAGATAGTGACAAACGAACAAGAAATATCAAGCTTGCTTAAATATTTTTCACTGCGAGTGCGGAAGTAGTTCGTGGGCTACCACAAAGAAACAAGAATCCGCAATTGGAATATCCCAAAGACTGGTCGGCTTGCAGATCTGCCGGCTATACGCAGGCATATGCGCGAACTAAACGGCAGGTTGGTTTGCAAACCATATAGCCTTATTGCTTACCCATGCCCTGCCATTTACAAACTATGAATTGAGGCTTTAATCTTGATGTTCGAAGGAACATAGCAAGGTATGTTCCGAGTAACTCAAAACCTTTCGGGTTACTACCGAAAGCCATGCCGCGCTCCGCGAACTTATCCCTCCAAAGTCAGGAGAATTGAATGTTTAACGATAAAATAACAATGCTTTTTTATGTTTGTCGGCAAAGCAGACCCTCAATCTCAAATTAAATAAGTACTTTTGTATTTTGGATTTGGTATATACCGCTTTCAAAACAAGAAAGATAATGGACCACCTGACAAAAGAACAACGATATAAGAATATGTCGGCAAACAAGGGGAAAGGTACCAAGCTTGAACTTTTGTTTGGCAAATTGTTGTGGAATGCCGGTGTCAGATATCGCAAGAATGATAAAACCGTCTTTGGGAAACCGGACTTTGTTATTCGAAAAATGAAAATTGCGATATTTTGTGATGGTGAATTTTGGCATGGAAAAAATTGGGAAGAACGTAAAAACGACCATAAAAGTAATTGTGATTTTTGGCATTCCAAGATTGAACGGAACATCAGGAGAGACAAAGAAGTAAATGAACAATTAAAAGCACAAGGTTGGACTGTCTTTCGCTTTTGGGAAACGGAAATAACCAAAGAATCCGATAAATGCTTAAATAGAATTTTGAACTATATGAACGCTAAAACAAAAGCGACCGATAAAATCGCCATTACACAAATGTGTGGCGGTAGCAAAGTATCGATGCAGATGTATGGTCCCCATTCGTTGAATGAGGATGGAACGATTATACCGTTTGAGGAACAAATGGCGATAGTATCTCATTACCTCCATAATCAAGGATATAAATCAGCCAAGCCCTATGAGAACAAAGCTGAAGGATTGATAGAGGATATATACAATGTTCATCAAAAGACCGTTGAAACCAGTAGTGTATCGGATGTTAGTGTTCAATATTCATTGTTCTCAGATTTATTCTCTGTTCCGTTTTTGCCAACAGACAATCCGAAATTTACATTTATAGATTTATTTGCCGGTATTGGTGGTTTCAGAATGGCAATGCAGAATCTTGGAGGTAAATGCGTGTTTTCTTCAGAATGGGATGCGCAAGCTCAAAAGACATATCTTTTGAATTATGGTGAAGTTCCTTTCGGTGATATTACCAAAGAAACTACTAAAGCATTTATACCGGATGATTTTGATGTCTTGTGTGCTGGATTCCCTTGCCAAGCTTTTTCTTTAGCCGGCAAAAGATTGGGATTTGAGGAAACGCGAGGTACATTGTTCTTTGATGTGGCTGAAATCATCCGTCGTAAGCGTCCTAAAGCATTCTTCTTGGAAAATGTCAAAGGATTACTCATTCATGATAAAGGGAAGACCATTCAGACTATATTAAAGGTTTTAAGGGAAGACTTGGATTACTATGTTCCTGACCCGCAAATAGTGAATGCAATGAATTTTGGTGTACCGCAACATCGAGAAAGAGTTTATATTGTTGGTTTCAGAAAAGACCAAAATGTAAACGAGTTCACATATCCGTCACCGACAGATAAGACCAAGACATTTGCCGATATTAAGGAAGAACATACCGTTTCTGCCAAATACTACTTATCTACCCAATATGTCAAAACGCTTGTGGCACATAAGGAGAGACACGCAGCCAAAGGCAATGGATTCGGTTATGAAATAATTCCCGATAACGGAGTGGCAAATGCCATAGTTGTCGGAGGAATGGGAAGGGAACGTAATCTTGTTATCGATACCAGGCTTGAAGACTTCACCCCTGTTACCAATATTAAAGGAGAAATCAATCGAGACGGCTTACGAAGAATGACACCGAGAGAATGGGCCCGTTTGCAAGGTTTCCCGGACAACTTTATAATCGGTGTTGCTGATGCATCTGCATATAAACAGTTCGGAAATTCTGTTGCTGTTCCTGCAATCCAAGCCACAGCTGAAGAAATCATTAAAAGAATTAACCTATCAAAATCTATTCAATATGGCACTGACAGGAAATAAAGGAGAATGGAGTGAAATATACACATTGCTCAAATTGTTGGGAGAAGGGAAAGTATATGCAGGTGACCAAAATCTGAATAAGATTCAAGACCTGTTCTACCCAATCATTATGATTCTTCGTCAAGAGAAAGACGGTAACTATAATTACAGACTGCAAGACAAAGACGTAGTAATTCAGACACCGGCAGGTGAGGAGTTGTTACGTATTCCTGCATCGGTATTCCTTGACGAAGCAGAGAATCTGTTGAAAGCCATAAATGAAAATGACGGAGCCTTCGGAGTATCTCAAATAGAAGAATTCATGAACAGTATTTATTGCCATTCGTTGAAGGCAAAATCTTCTGATAAGACAGATATTCGTATCATATTGCACGACCGCAGGACAAAAATCAACTCGGAAATGGGATTCAGCATTAAGTCTCAATTAGGAGGTGATTCGACACTATTGAATGCGAGTAAAGCCACCAATTTTAACTTTAAGGTAACCGGAGCTAATTTGTCAGATGATGAAATAACAGCAATCAATTCTATCAATCCCAAACGCAATAAAGTTATTGAAAGAGTGAATGCCATAAAGAAGAAAGGTGCATCATTGGTATTCGAGAAAGTGGATAATTCCACATTTCGAAACAACCTTGTTATGCTTGATGGCGATTTGCCTGCTATTATTGCAAACTTATTATTGGAGCAGCTGAATACCGGTGTTTCAACATTGAAAGAATTGGCGGAAAAGATTACAGAAACTAATCCTTTGAAATACGATGTGGAGCAGGCTTCTCCATTTTATGCCTACAAAATCAAACATCTATTAACTTCGGCAGCATTGGGTATGATGCCGGCAACAGCATGGAGTGGCAAGTTTGACGCCAATGGTGGCTACTTGGTAGTGAAAAAGGATGGTGAAATACTTTGTTACCACTTCTATGACCGCAATAGATTTGAGGATTATTTATTCTCAAATGCATATTTGGAGCGTTCAAGTACAACTCGCCATGAGTATGCTACTATTGTAAAGGAGGTAGATGGAACATTGTCATTTAAGTTGAACTTTCAAGTCAGATTAAAATAATTGATTATGGGAGAACTACTAAATATTTTACCAAATATAGAAGTCGTAGACCTGTTTTGTGGAATAGGAGGACTTAGTTATGGTATGAAGTGTAAGGGGTTTAAAATCAAGGCAGGTTACGATCTTGATGACTCATGCAAATATGCATACGAAGCAAATACAGAAGCGACATTCAATTACCGAGATATTAAAACGGTAAGTTCAAGTGATATAAATGCTAATTTCAGTAATAATAGCATTCGTGTTTTAGCCGGTTGTGCACCATGCCAGCCATTTTCTTCTTATGCTTTTAAGAACAAGAAGAAGGATCCAGACAAATATGACTTATTGTATGAATTTGGTAGATTGGTAAAAGAAGTTCTCCCTGATATTGTTACAATGGAAAATGTCACTCAAATATTATCTTTCAAAGAAAAGCCTGTTTTGCAAGATTTTATAGATTGCTTAAGTGATTGTGGATATTATGTGGAAGTAAATAAAGTCTTTTGTCCTAATTATGGAATACCTCAAAATCGAAAACGTTTAGTGCTATTAGCATCCAGACTTGGAAAAATCAAACTAATATCCCCAACACACAATAAAGAAAATTATGTTACTGTCAGGGATACTATAGGAGATTTACCTGCAATTGCTTCGGGTGAATGTGACAAAAATGATCCTTTGCACAGAGCTAAGGATTTAACCCCATTGAATTTACAGCGAATACAACATACACCATATGGTGGAAGTTGGCGAGATTGGCCAGAGCATCTTGTGTTGAGGTGCCATAAGACAACTGAAGGAAAGTCTTTTGGAAGTGTTTATGGAAGAATGATTTGGGACGCTCCATCCCCGACGATGACAACCCAATGTACAGGATTGGGAAATGGGCGTTTTGGGCATCCTATACAGAACCGAGCCATATCAATAAGGGAAGCAGCGTTATTGCAAACTTTCCCAAGGTCGTATAAATTTTTCCCAAATGAAGAAAGTGTTGCAATAACAAAAGCTTCGCGCTATATTGGCAATGCTGTTCCTCCAAAATTAGGAGAGGTGATAGCAGAAAGCATTTCTAATCATTTATTATGTTTTAACCCCCAATGACTATGGCAAAAGAATATAATATAAATGTTGACCCAAGAATTCTGGAATTATTAGGTCCTAATTTGTATACCAACATCTACTATGTTTTAGCAGAACTTATAGCCAATGCTTATGATGCAGATGCGAAAAATGTTTATATCATCTCCAACAAGGACGATATCCGCATTGAAGATGATGGACATGGTATGTCATATGACAATGGAGATATAAAGAAGTTCTTAAATGTAGCAGGTGTATCAAGAACAAATGAGGATGAATCTTTTTCGCGTTCAGGAGAACGCAGAAAGATGGGACGCAAAGGCGTGGGTAAGTTGGCTGCACTTTCTGTTTCAGAATCTGTTGATATAATGACAATTTGTAATGGAGAAAAGTCTGGTTTTGTTTTAGCGCGTCGCCCAAATGATGGTAATAAATTGACACCAATAGAAGATGAAAATATAAGTTTTTGCTACATACAAAATAGCGGTACCGCTATTGTTATGCGTAATCCACAATATCGTTTACACAAATCTTTAGATGCAATCAAAAGGAATCTATTGAAAATATTCCCTTTGGTTGATGACAATTTTAAAATTCATATTATTCGTGGTAAAGAGGAAGAAATTGTAGAGAAATTCGATGAGAATGTAGCAAAGGAATTATGTTCGTTAATTATATTGGGAGAACAGCATGCTGACTTATTGAATTATGTCCCAGACTATTTTCCGAAACATCGTAGTGACTTAGTTGAAAAACGGGATGAGTATAGTGTACCTCTTACCATAAAAGACAACAACGGAAGTGTGAATGAATATGATTTACAGATTGAAGGTTGGATTGGTGCATATAAAACTACACGCGGAAGAAAGTCCGAAGTGACAGATTTTCCAGACAATTTCATTTCGCTTTATGCAAATAAAAAAATGGGAGAGTTTAATATTCTACCAATTGTAGGACAAAATAAGTTGAATGAGGTTTATATTGTAGGACAATTATATGTTGATTTATTTGAATTGTCAGAACTTCCTGATATGGCTTTAAGCAACAGGCAAGGATATAAATCTGATGACATACGTTATGAGATTGTGATAAAATATGTTAGAGAAACTCTACTTCCTGATATACTAAAGAAGAGAGTATTGTACACAGACCTAACTAAGGCTGCCAAGAAAACTCAAAAGATAGAAGAACAAAAGGATAATGAAGCGAAACTTCGTAAAATGGTGGACACGTTTAAAGACAAAGCCTCTGAAAGTGTTGCTTTAGCTATTGAACGATATAATTCAACATATTCTCCGTACCAGTCAGAATTAAAGGGAATTATTTCAAATGCTATTAATGATAATATACCTGAACTCGGACTTAAAACTGTTGTTGATTCACAAAAGAAGAAAATTTTGATTAGTCACACATACAATGATAAAGACCTTGCAGATGTCGTTTATAACATGTTGTTATTTAACAATGTCCCACCTGAAGATGTCTTATATACAAGCTGTGATGATGAGGTTTGTAGAATTCCTGAAGGAGTATCCATATATAATTACTTACGAGACTTTTTTGTAGAAAGTTATTCAAAACAAAAGTTATTTGTGTTATTTATAACAAGCGATAACACTCCGAAAGCGTGGGGTGCAATGACAGAAATTGGAGCTTCATGGATAACTCAAATTGATAATAAAATATTTAATATTCCACCATTTAAACCTCAACATCCATTAAATGATGAAGCTTTATGGCATAGCACAAATAGAAATGAGAAAAATGTGTTATCTATGAATCCTCTTAATGCGGACATATTTTGCCAAAAAGTAGAACATATTTGTGACGAACTTGGCTATAAAAAACGAATAAGGAAGGATAATAAAGATTATTTAAAGACTTTAGTTAAAGTGGAGAATTAGTAAAAGGTAGCCAAGCTCGTTGCTCAATCAAGGAATTTGGCTACTTTTGTATCAGAGTTGTTTGACAAAGACAGAGCAAACCGAGAGCAGAATAAAACTTGTTTTAATTATGTTGAGGTATAGCCTGTTTTATGTAAAGCATAATGCAGAAGATTGGTGCAATCTCGAAGTCGCCAAATAGTTACCAACAACTTTATAGCATAGCGTTCGCTATTTGTGTATCAGTCAGATACGGAATAATTGATTATCTTTGTAGAAGACACTGAATATACAAGCACAACACATTAAACACAATACACATGAAGAGAAAGATTCTATTCTCGTTGCTATGTGCAGGAACACTGTTTGCACAGGCACAGGTAACCCCGCGCTGGCTGCGCAACTGCGCAATCTCACCCGACGGTACAACCATTGCATTCACCTACAAAGGTGACATCTACACTGTTGACAGCAAGGGAGGCGAGGCACGACAGCTTACCTCACAAAGTTCGTACGACAGCCATCCTGTATGGGCTCCTTGCAGTAAAAAGCTGGCGTTCTCGTCAAACAGGGAAGGAAGCATTGACATATACCTGGTTGCCAAGGAAGGCGGCGCACCCAGACGCCTGACAACAAACTCGGGCGAGGAATACCCAACTGCATTCCTCAACAACAACGATATACTGTACACTACATCGGCAATGCCGAGCAGCGAATACGGACAGTTCCCGAGCGGTACATTCGCGCAGGTTTACAAGGTGTCGGTCGAGGGTGGCCGTCCCCAGCTCTTCTCATCGGAGAAGATGGAATCTCCATGCATAAGCGGCGACGGAAAGAGAATAATCTACCACGACATAAAAGGCTATGAGGACAAGTGGCGCAAACACCATACATCATCAATAACACGTGACATATGGATAACAGACGTTGAAGGTGACAGGAAATTCACCAAACTCACCACCAACAATGGCGAGGACAGAAACCCTGTATGGGCAGCCGACAATGACACATACTATTATCTTAGCGAACAGGGAGGCAGTGCCAACATATTCCGTGCATCGGTATCGGGCAAGACCAAAGCCATGCAGATTACAAAGCACAGCAAGCACCCTGTACGTTTCCTTTCCATTGCAAAGGACGGGACAATGTGTTATGCATACGACGGTGACATCTACACCATCAAGGATGGCCAGCCGGCCAAGAAGGTAAATATCCGACTCACTGCCGACATAGCATCCAACGGGCGTAGCATGACAACATACACAAGGGGAGCCACGGCTGTAGCGGCAACACCAAACGGCAAGGAGGTTGCATTCGTCGTACGCGGCGATGTATTCGTGACCACAGTCGACTACAAGACTACACGCCGCATAACCGACACGCCAGAGCAGGAGCGCAACGTCGACGTGAGCCCCGACGGGCGCAGCATCGTATATTCCGCCGAACGCAACGGTGTGTGGGGCATATACATGACAAGCATTGTACGCGAGGACGACAAATACTTCACATACGCGGCCGAGCTTAAGGAAGAGCCGCTTGTAGTGACCGACAAGGCTTCGTTCCAGCCGAAGTTCTCTCCCGACGGGAAGGAGGTTGCGTTCCTTGAGGACCGCACTACCCTGCGTGTAATCAACCTCAAGAGCAAGAAAGTACGTACTGTACTCCCTGGCAAATACAACTACTCCTACAGTGACGGAGACCAGGATTTTGAATGGTCGCCCGACAGCAAATGGTTCCTTGCTAAATACATAGCTATTGGCGGCTGGAACAACACAGACATAGCGCTTGTGAAGGCCGACGGCAGCGGCGAGATACACAACCTCACCGAAAGCGGTTACACCGACGCAAGCCCACGCTGGGTACTCGGCGGCAAAGCAATGATATGGAGTTCGGACAGAGCCGGATTCCGCAGCCATGGAAGCTGGGGCTCGCACCGCGACATATATATAATGTTCTTCGACAGCGAGGCATACGACAAGTTCCGCATGAACAAGGAGGAGCTTGCCATGTACGAAGAGGAGAAGAAGATGGAGAAGGAGAAAGCCGACAAGGCAAAGACCGAGAAAGAGAAGAAGAAAGAGGAAAAGAAGAGCAAGAAAAAGGATGACAAGAAGAATGAGAAAGAAGAGGAGAAGAAAGATGAAAAGAAAGAAGATGAAAAACCGCTCGAATTCGACTTTGCCAACCGTCATGACCGCATCATACGTCTCACCCGCATGTCGGGCAGCATAGGAGATGCGATACTCACAAAAGACGGCAGCAAGCTCTACTACCAGGCCAACTACAACGGCAGCAGCGACCTCTGGGAATATGACACCAAGGAAGGCAACAATAATGTCGCTGTGAAAGACTTCGGTTGGGGTACAATGAATGTTGACAAGGAAGAGAAGTTCGCCTACACGGTGTCAGGCGCGATAAAGAGGTTCGATATGGGCTCAAAAGCCGTAAAGAACATCGACTTCAGCGCCGAGTACAACTATCGCCCGGCAGCCGAGCGTGAGTACATTTTCGACCACGTATGGAAACAGGTAAAGGACAAATTCTATGTAAAGGACCTTCATGGTGTCGACTGGGAATACTATGGCAGGGAGTACCGCAAGTTCTTGCCTCACATTGCCAACAATGTGGACTTCGCCGACCTGTTGTCCGAACTTCTTGGCGAGCTCAACGCATCGCACACCGGAGCGCGCAACAATCTTGGCAGCAACTACAACACGGCAGTACTGGGAGCGTTCTATGACGATAGCCATACAGGTGACGGCCTGAAGATAAAGGAGATACTCAAGAAGAGCCCGTTGGCAACATCCGGCTCAAAGATAAAGAACGGCGACATCATCGAGGCAATTGACGGACAGAAGATCGAGGCAGGAAAGGACTATTACCCCATGCTCGAGAACAAGGCAGGCAAGAAAGTGCGCCTCACAATGTACAATCCAAAGAGCAAGAAGCGTTGGGAGGAGTGGATAAAACCCATAGGCAAAGGCACTGAAAACAATATGCTCTATGACCGTTGGGTAGAACGCCGCCGTGCAATGGTCGATTCGCTCTCGGGTGGACGTATAGGTTATATACATATCAGGGAGATGAACAGCAACAGCTTCCGCAAGACATACTCGGAGCTTCTCGGAAAATACCGTAACCACGAGGCGGTGCTCATCGATACCCGCCATAATGGTGGCGGATGGCTGCACGAAGACCTTGCGATACTCCTTTCGGGCAAGGAGTTCCAGCGCTTCGAGCCACGTGGACAATACATAGGCAGTGACCCGTTCGCGCAGTGGACAAAACCGTCTGCAGTGCTCATGTGCGAGGACAACTATTCCAATGCACATGGTTTCCCAGCAACATATAGGGCATTGGGTCTTGGAAAGCTTATCGGAGCTCCTGTTCCAGGCACAATGACAGCCGTATGGTGGGAGACACAGATTGACGCATCAATAGTATTCGGCGTTCCACAGGTCGCAGTCAAGGACATGAACGGCAATTACCTTGAGAACCAGCTGCTGATGCCGGACATTGAAGTGTACAACACACCCGAGGATAATCTCAGCGGCCGCGACAGGCAGATAGAGGCAGGAGTAAAACACCTGCTTGAGGTTATAGGAAAGAAATAATTTAGAGATGACATTAACGACAGATGGCTTGCAAATGCAAGCCATCTGTCGTTAATTATTGTAGCCACATCACACCTCAATCTCAAGCCCGTCGTAAGCAAGATGAACTCCCGAGGGCAGGCACTTCTCAATCTTTGCGTGCAGGCCTATATGGTGCATCATGTGCGTGAAGTAGGTCTCGCGGGGCTTCAGATAATCAACAATGGCCAGAGCCTCAAGCACTGTGTGGTGTGTCTTGTGGGGCTTTGAAAAGCGGAGCGCATTGATGACAAGCACCTCGACACCCTTGAGTTTCTCAAGTTCGCCGGGCTCAATGTAGCTCATGTCGGTTATATAAGCGAGCTTGCCGATGCGGTAGGCCGTTATCGGGAACATACCATGAAAAACACGCAAGGGCACCACATTCAAGCCACAGACATCCAGTGCACATTTATGGTCTATCGTATGTACGCCGATGTTTGCGACACCCGGGTACTTTACCTTTCCGAAGCAATAAGGGAAGAACGAGCGTATCTGCATTTCCGTCTCACGGTCGGCATAAATCGGCAGTTCCTTGTCGCGCGTATAAGGGCGCAGGTCATCAATGCCAATCAGGTGGTCATAATGCTTATGCGTCAACAGCAAGGCATCAATCTTCTTTACATCGGCACGCAGCATCTGCTCCCTGAAGTCAGGACCGCAGTCAATGAGGATGTTCACATCACCGGCCTCCAGAAGAGCCGAGCAACGCAAACGTCTGTCACGCGGGTCGGTAGAGGTGCATACCTCACATTTGCATCCTATCTCCGGGACACCCGTGGAAGTTCCTGTTCCTAAAAACCTCAGTTTCATAGCATCACCCGATTACATTGACCTCCATATTCAGCCCGACACCGAATCTCTCCTTTACCGATGCAACTACATCCTTGGCAAAGGCAATCACCTCGGCACCCGTAGCACCGCCGCGGTTTATCACAACCAATGCCTGGTGCTTGTACACACCCACATGCTCGGCAGGGCGCTCTTTCCAACCGCACTGCTCTATCATCCATCCGGCCGAAAGTTTCACATCACCGTCGGGCAATGGATATTGCGGCATTGTGGGGTACTCCTCTTTCAGCTTTGCAGCCACAACGGCAGGAACAACCGGGTTCATGAAGAAGCTGCCGGCACTGCCAATCTCCGCAGGGTCGGGAAGCTTCGCACGGCGTATCTCACATACAGCCTTACGCACATTGGCAAGCGTGGCACCTCCAAGCTCCTCAACCTTCTCCTTGAGGTTGCCGTATGAGAGTTTGAACGCGGCATCTTTCTTGAGCCGGAATGTAACATGCGTAATAATATACTTATCCTTTCCGGCACCCTTGAATATGCTGTGGCGGTAGGCAAACCCGCAATCGGCATTTGTAAACGCACAAGGAGAGGCACCGTCAATCTTTATTGCATCCACCTTCACTATGAGGTCACCGGCCTCTACCCCGTATGCCCCCACATTCTGCACGGCACTCGCGCCCACCTCGCCCGGGATAAGCGACAGGTTCTCGAGCCCGTGCCACCCCTGCTCCACGCAGTAGCCTACGAACTCATCCCAGTTGACACCGCTGCCTGCACGCACAAGCACATCGTTTCCAGTCTCGTCGAGCACCTCAATACCCATTATCCTTGAATGGAACACTGTGCCGGCGAAGTCACCCGCAAAAAGCAGATTGCTGCCACCGCCAATGACAAGAGAGTTGCCGATGAAGCCCTCTTTAAGGAAGCCGACAAGAGCCTCTGTGCTCGAGAACTCCACAAAACGCTCCGCAACAGCCTCAATGCCGAAAGTATTATGTTTCAGCAACGGATATTTATTGTATACCTTAATCATTTGTCAGAATTTTTAAAGCTCACGAGAATCGGATATTTGGAAGCCGCCTGATACCAGACAGGCAAAAACCGTATTCTCGCAAGGGTTGTTTACATCATCTCAAGTATCTTCCACACAGCCAACATGTGGCACACAGTACCTATAAGCACAAACAGGTGAAATACCGCGTGGATATACTTCACCTTATGCAGGCTGTAGAGCACAGCGCCTATTATATATGCGACACCCTCGCCCACAACCCACAGGAAGACAAACAGCGGGACAGCATCATAGAACTGCTTCATAGCCACAACGATGGTAAGTCCCATGAGCACATAACAGAGTGTCTCAATGCGGTTATGCTTCTTCATTGTATTAACGCTGACGAACGTGCCTATGATAGCAAATAGCCAACAGAAGATGAAGATGCCCCACCCCCAATAACCGACATCGCGCATGGCAATGAGCGTTATCGGCGAGTAGCAGCCGGCTATATACCAATATATTGCCGAGTGGTCGAACTTGCGCAGGAGAAGCCTTGACGGAGTCCCCGGCTTTGCCGAGTGGTACGCAGTGGAACATATGAAAGAACCCAGCATACCAATGATGTAAAGTATTATGCTCGCAATGTCCCAGGCATCACCGCCCTTGGCTATGACAAGCGAAAGGAAGTAAGCACCTACAGCCACCGCACCGGCAATACCTATGGCATGGGAAATTATATTCAGTTTCTCCTCCTCGGGAGAATAGATTTTATCATTGTCACTCATAGTCGATAGTTTGTTTGATACAAAATTAATCAATGATTGTCACAAACGAGCAAGAAATATGAAGTTTATTCATTTTTTTCACAGTGGCAACGCGAAATAAGCGTTGCTTGCGACGACGTGAGCTTTAGCTCTCCAAAGGAGTGCGGTTTGCCGCCCCAAAGTCTATCTTCGCGGTTTACCGCAATGATTGTCACAAACGAGCAAGAAATATGAAACTGGTTTCAATATTTTTCACAGTGGCAACGCGAAATAAGCGTTGCTTGCGACGACGTGAGCTTTAGCTCTCCAAAGGAGTGCGGCTTGCCGCCCCAAAGTCTATCTTCGCGTTTACCGCAAAGATGTCAAATATCTTTATATTGATAGAAACTGTTTAATTTTCTAAAAAATATTTTCTTTATAGAAATAATGTCGTTTGTCATGCTGGAGTGTAGCGAAGCATCTCAAAAATCACGAAACTGTCATCCATGTACTTCTGTCTATCCCAATCTGCTACAATTTCTCTGATTTATGGCATTTGAACTGGAAAAACAGTATAGTTTAATTACTGAGCCTTACATTTCTGTGATATTTTGGAATAATCTATCTCCATATTAAAGAAGAAATAATATTCCAGGTGAGCATTAATTGTGAAAAAATGTATATATTTGCAATGTGCGATTTGTTTCTTGTTAAGAGATTTAAAATAAAGGACAATGATCAAGGTAAGTGATTACTACAAAAAAAACCATTCTTCAATTGCAAATTTAGATAAATTTGCAGATGTCTCTCCCTGTTCGGATGTTTTCCCTTTTGAAGGTCTGTATATAGGAAAATTTGAAAGCGCAACAGGACATAAACTCCCTGCTTTATTGTCATTCGAAGAAATTAATGGATTATGCTTTCTTTCAAATTCCACAAATCGCCAATATATAAATAAAATGATACAATCAATCGTGTTACGATTTGTTGCATCGTTACCGCTTGAATTGTGTAGATTCTTCTTATATGACGGAACTGGGTTAGGAGCCAATTTAATTACGCTTTCTAATTTGAACTCTCAAATAACAGGAGGTGAAATCATCACAGAATCACAAACTCTTTTAAAAGCATTGAGAGATATTCAGAGCCATATACCAAATGTTATACAAAAAGTTTTGGGTTATAAGTATTCCGATAAAACTTTAATAGAGTTCAATTCTATATCAAAAGAGAAAACGGTACCATATAATTTCCTAGTCATAACTGATTATCCACACTCATTTTCAAGAGAACATTTCGAGTCGCTTCAAATGATTTTGAAGAATTGCAAAAAAGCAGGAGTTTTCATAATAATGAGTATGGATACCTCGTATGTTAATTCCAACACATATGATGAAATACCATTTATGAATATCTTAAATGATATGACCACTATCTATCAGAAAGGTGAGAGATATTATATAACGCACACCAAATATGATGACCTTTATAGAAAATTTAAATTAACATTAGATGCAGATTTCTTAGATGATATTGAAAATATTCTAGAATATATTAAAGCCAAAGAAGCTGTTACTAAAAAGATCGAATGTGTCAATTTGATAGATTATATTCCTACCAATAATCATTGGTGGAAAAGAAATAGTGCTACAGAACTGAGTATACCATTTGGTGTAACCCCTAATTCAGATGTTGTAAATCTTTCTATAACCCAAACATCTGGAAAAAATGTTGCTGTTACTGTAGGGATATCTGGATCGGGCAAAAGCGTTTTTTTAAATACTATTATTACAAGTGCTGCCATTCATTATTCTCCTGATGAACTTGACCTATATCTAATAGACTTTTCTGGCGTAGAATTCAATATTTATGCAGATGAAGTATTGCCTCACGCCAAAGTTATAGCTCCTGAAAGCGAGCGAGAGTTAGGAATAAGCGTTTTGAGGGAAATTGATGAAGAAGGGGTAAGAAGACAAAAATTATTCAGCAAAGCTGGTGTTAATAATATTACCGATTATAGGAAGAAGAATCCAACAGAGGCATTACCTCGTATATTGGTGATTATCGATGAGTTTCAAAAGATTTTTGAAAATGAGATGGATTCCATTTCTTATGAGGCGGAAACGATAATTCATAATATTGTCAAAGAGTACCGAAAATTTGGAATTAATTTAATATTAGCTACCCAAACGATTAATAATTATACAAACAAGATTGGTTTGGGAATGATTGCGAATCGAATTGTTTTTGAATGGAATGATGATGATTCACATTGTTTATTTGTTGGTCAGCCACCTACACAAATGATCTCAGAAGTTGGAGATTGCGTATATAACGACAACCTTGGTAAAGTGAAAAACCACATACAGACTAAATGTTATAATGTTTCGTTGGATCAAATACGACCTATTTTAAAACAACTCTCAGAGAAAGCAACATCTCAAAAAATTAAAGATAAGGAATTGTTTGTATTTAGAAGTAATGCAAAGTCCTATTTTTCAGATAATAAAAATATAACTAAAATTGAGAAGTGCGATATTCCCGGCAAGGTTAGAGTATACTTGGGAGAGCCTATAGCAATCTCTGAAGATCATGTTTATATTGAACTACAGCATAATGTAAATGCTAATATTCTTGTAATAGGAGGTTCTGGTCATGATGCAGCCTTAAGAATCGCTATAAATTGTGTAAAGAGTCTGCTTTTGTCGCACAACGATAATAAAGCCACTTTTGTTTTTTTGAATTTTATGCAGAATGAGAATACATTGTTTAAAAAACCGAATGAATTATATGGAAATATTCCATTTACACATGAGTTTATAGAAACAAATGGGCAGTTGGAATATCTCGAAAAAATTAAAACTGAAATTGAAAGGCGTCAATCTAGTCCTTTAATAAAAAGAAGGCATATTTTTATATCTATATACTCATACGAATTTGCATATTCATTTAGAAAGAGCGGTGATTGGGGTGACATGTCTGAGTGTGGTAAGATATTGTCTTATATTTTGGAACACGGACCATTAGTTGGCATCTTTACAATTTTACAGGTGAGTGAACTTAGCAGTCTTAAAAAATCGTTAGAGTCTCCACTGAGTTTTTTTAATTACCGAATTGCTCTACAGATGAGTGAAGATGACTCTAGAGATGTCCTCAACTCTGCAATAGCAAGCAAGCTATATGACAAGAGACGAAGCAGTTCTGAGAATAGAGCATATTATTATAATAACAGCAATAATTCAATAGTGAAGTTCAAACCATACGAAATATAAATTATGAGTAATATTGGAATTACATTAGGCCTCTCTGATATAAAAAAATTGAGGCAAAGTTTTAGAGAACTATCTTCCGATTTAAACAATGCTTTAAAAGAAACCGAAGAAAGTATTGAAGACGTTTCCAGAACATGGCATGATGAAAACTTTAAAACATTTTATAATCGGTTTGAAGTTGACAAGCAAAAGTTAATGCCTCTTAGTAAAAAGATTTCAGAGTTTGAAAGTGGCTTCTTGAGTGAAATAGAAAGGAAACTTGTAAAATACATTAATAGAGGGTAATATGGCTGATTTTGGTGATGTAAGATTGAGTGAATTGCAGGATTTTCAATCTAAAATATTGAAACTTTCAAGCGTGTTGAGACAATATCATGAATTGGTCATGCACACCATGAAGATGACGGGACAGAATTGGAGGGATAATAAATTCATGGAATTTGAAAGAGAGTTTCGTAAATATCAGGATGAAATACATACTATAAGTGAAGAATATAAGACATGGGCATTGAACTATCTGCAAAAAGAAATAGACAATGTTAATGATTTCTTAAATACTCATGTGTAAACTATTAAGTTATGAATGGAAATGTTAAATTGTCAACATTGTATGAACTTGATCACACCATACACTCCTTCAAAGAAAATATGGGTACTATAAAAGCGGATTTTGATACAATGGTTGAGAAATTCTTTGTACATTTCCGAAAACAGCGACAAGAATTGAATAATCGGTTACTTAATGCAGAAAAAGTATTAGAAGTAGCAGAAAAGAATTTGAGAATAATAGAATTGAGGAGGAGACCATTCTATAATGACGAGCAAAACGATAATTTAATCAAGAAGCATATGATTATTATTGGAGCAAGAAACAAAGTGATGCGAGCTCGTCAAGAAAGAGATAGGTGCAAAGAGCTATTACAACGATGCGATAGAATAATTAACAATTGTTCTACCAGAAAGGGATATCACAATGGCATTTATAAAACTATTGAAATGAGTTTGGTAAATGCCTCGATCGAACTGGGACACCATATCGATAATGTCATAGACTACCTAAATACAAGTATGGGAATGAGTTCAAAATCGAGTGCAGAGATAGGTAACTATATTACAGGAAGTAATATTGTTAAGAAAAATGCGAATTGTGTATTCTTCATTAATGGTGGAAAGCCATTAGTAAATGCAAAAATTACAATTGTTGATAATGAACCTTTTGGATTTGGTCAAATAGATATTTTAACAGACAATAGTGGACAAATAAGTATCCCTTACCATAAGACCTCTGATTGTTCTATATTCATAGAGGGTACAGAAGTATATTCGGGTCCCCTTTTTAAATATATGGAGTATAATAGAAACCAAGACAACAAAGTGGCGTATTCTGATTGCGAATAGTGATAAATAGTTGTAATTATATGTGGAGTAATAATTATGAATTATAAAGATGAAATATTCAATTTGCTGAAAAGATTTGACCACGAAAGAGAACAGCATATTCATGGGTGGAATGATGAAAACCAAAAACAGTTTTATCAGAAACATTTGGATTCTATAAATCCTGACACTGTCAAATATATAAATATGGTTGATGAACTTTTAGATTTATTGTCACGAAGTAAAAATCAAATTGATTCATTAGTAGGCTCGACTACCCCATTTTATGTAGGTACTCCACGCGAAAGAGGTGATAGAGTAGATGGAACTTATGCTCCAAAGGATAATACCGTTTTTATCCCAACTAATTATTTTAATAACAATAAGTCACGATAGCATTATGAATCAATATGATGAATATCTACAGTATCTGAAACATGTAGATGATACCACATTACAAGATTTTGAGGAAGAAAAGAGAAAACTTCAAGATGAGATTACGGCTACAAAAAATCAGAGCAGACAGGAAATAAAATCAATAGAAGATAAATATAAACGAGAAATAGAGAAACAAAAATCTTCGTACGAAATAAAAATTTCGGAAATCAAACAGCAGTTCAAAGATAAGGAATCTGCATTAAATCAAACTCTTGCAGACGCTAAAAAAGATTATGAAGAAGAGATTACGGCTAAAAAAAATCAGAGCAGACAGGAAATAAAATCAATAGAAGATAAATATAAACGAGAAATAGAGAAACAAAAATCTTCGTACGAAATAAAAAATTCGGAAATCAAACAACAGTTCAAAGATAAGGAATCTGCATTAAATCAAACTCTTGTAGGCGCTAAAAAAGATTATGAAGAAGAGATTAAAAGTCTCAAAAATAAACTTTTAACAGAAAAAGCAAGATACACTAAGGATACAAAAAAAATGACCTCAGAAATTGAAACCTGCAGAACAGATATTTCTACATTGACTCATAAAGCAAATATGTATGAACAGTTATACAATAAAGCTCAGCCTAAGTTGAAATCTCTTTCTAGTATCAGAGGTTTGTTTGTTGCATTAATTACAATTTGCTCATTTGGTATACTTCTCATATTATATTTCTTCTATTGGATTTCTAATTTAAATAATTATTTTTCTATAATAAGGTGGATACAATGCGATAAATACGAGACTCCTTGGGTGGTAAAAAGATTATAAGGCAATAGCACCAAAGCCGTAAGAGATGTATTGAAAATATAATACTATGGGATTATTATGGGGAAATGAAACCAAAAGATGTCCGGAATGTGGTATGGAGATTCCATCGTCTGCGAAAATATGCCCTTATTGTCATCGAAAATTTGAAGATAGTTTGATGGGAGACATCCATCAATTTGGATGTTTAGGTTTCCCTCTAATGCTATTATTCTTATTGGGTATATTTTGGTTGATTAGTCAATGTAGCTAAATGCGAAGATTACTATTTGGTTCAACAGAAGACAAACATTGCTTTGAATGTGGAATGTTGATACCATGGAGTGCAAAAAAGGGCCATTTTTGCCATTCCACTCAAAACTCAACACTTGATGACATTCATCAATATGGTTGCTTAACGATGCCTCTAATTCTTTTGGCAATTTGGGGCGTAATAGCATTGATTGTACTATGTGTTACATAGGGCTGGAATAGAGATTCTTCTATTTCATCCCTATCGAATTTACTTAATCTCGTAAGGGTTACATCGCTATTGAGATTTCACTAAACGATTGATTAAGTCGGTTGCCGAACATCGTCAAATCCTTGTCAATTTTCTCGGTGGTAATCTTCGCATATC
>CALCYA010000123.1 GCA_937906165.1 uncultured Bacteroidales bacterium
CGGGATTCCGTCTCTACGACTACTGGGAGAACCACCTTGGCAAGCCTATGAGCAGAAGCCAGAGCGACAGCATTGTGAAGCTGAACCCGTTCGAGTTCATGCTTTCGTCACTTGAGGTGACGGCAAATAAAAAACACGAATTCAACAGCCGACCTCCGCACAGCGAGATGCGCTTCAACTACCTCGACGAGTGGGAGTATGCACAGGATGTGACATATCTTGACATGTTCAACACATACGAGGATGAGGTGTATGACTATGTGAAAAGTGAGAATTATACTCATGCAACATTTTTAAAGGAACTTCTTGACAGCGAACTGACAAGTTATGAAAAGTATCTCCATCTAAAGGAACGTGGCCTTATATCCCAGGATATACACCTCGTTTTCAGTAAAAATGATGACAAAAAGAGTGATATCTTGTTGTCAAAGATGTTGAGCAGACTCAATGACGCATATTATGTAAATAATGACAGAAACGAGGATGTTGTCTCAAGAATAAGATATTCCGAGTCTGGGAATAATGGGCGATATATTGGCAATATACGTTATGGAGAGGTGTCTATGATGTCAATTGATCCACACGAAAATGAAGATGTTCTTACAACCAATGAATTGGTTGTGGCAATTCCGGTCAACCATGACTATAATCATATTCTTACAGCCAATGACGTCGTATTAAGTGCAATGCGTCGTCACAACTACAACTGGGCATACTGGGTGCAGCTGATGGTGGTGCTCGGAGACTACAACCATAAGAAGACGCCTGTACCCGACATGGAGTACTTGCGCGGGTTGCCCGATGCAGACAAGATGACAAACTTCAAGGAGTTTGTCATACGCAGTGATGAGAACACACGTTCACAGTTCGAGAACAGAATCACGCATTGGACTCCGCTCACCAGAATGCTTGACAACAAAGTCCCCATACAGAAATTCTACCGTGGATTCCTGTCGCAGAGCTATCTGTACAGCAGCGACGGCATTGACGGATGTCCTGGCGCAGACATTTTCTGGGAATGCTTGAATAACACGCAGAATGGTGCTATCAACTACCCCATGAACCCCAACTATGTAGCATGTCTGATACCATATACCGATGAAGAACGCACACAGGGAGTCGTTCCTGAATTCGCCGCCACGGGCAGCACTATGCGATACACTTCGGTACAGGGTTATAGCGAAAGCAAGCAGTTCTACTCGCCCGACTATGGAGCAATGACACCACATGAGAAGGACTACCGCCGTACCCTTTACTGGAACCCGACTGTAAAGATTGAAAACGGCGAGGCAGTGATGGAGTTCTACAACAGCAGCAGTTGCAACAACATAACCGTTGACGTGACTGGACGCGACAGGAACAACATCTTCAGCAACGATGCGATAACCATAACAAGGTCCAACGACAAGCCTCAGGAACAGGAGCAAACAGAAGAGACTACAGTAAAGCAACCCGAGGAGGCTCCTATGGATTCAGCCACATTAGCAGCCTGTGCATACCACCACGAGCGTGCAATGATATACTACAACCAGAAGCGTTACAAGGATGCGCTGACAATGTTCATAGAGCTCGCGCAGCACCGCTACGCTCCTTCAATGTATTATGTAGGACTCTGCTACCTCAATGGTACAGGCCTGACAAAAAACGAAGAGCAGGCATACAAATTCATAAACGATGCAGCGGAACTGGGAGAGAAGGCTGCACTTTATGACCTTGCCGTAATGACAGAGAACGGTACAGGAAGAGAGGCCGACAAGGCCAAGGCACACGACCTCTTTACCAAGGCCGCCGAGCAGAACGAGCCACGCGCATTGCTTGAGATGTACAGACGTTACACGAATGGTACAATGGTCGGACAGAATGCCACGGTAGCCGAAGGACTCCTGCAAAAATCGGCAGAACTGGGATACCCGCCCGCAATGCTCGAATACGGCAAGCTACTGATAAGCAGCGGACGTGACGGCATAGGATATATCAAGGCAGCAGCAGACGAGAAAATGGACGAAGCCTTGATTTACATGTATGACCATGAACTGAAGGCAGGCAATGGCAAGCAGGCATACGCATACGCCAAGGAACTGCATATAAAGAGAAACAGACAAGGCACGAGATTCTTGGCCGACTGTTACCTCAACGGTATTGGAGTGAAGCGTGACAAGAGCCTTGCCAAAGACCTCTACCGCGAAGCAGGGGAAGAACGATGAAAGCTCGTGCCAATGAGCGCAATGCAAGCTTGCTTGTAATTGTACAGCGAGTGCAGCCGAGTTTCAAGCCCAATGGGCTTAACGAGTAACTAGGAGCGGTTAACGAAGCATACCCCTCCGCCCTAAAGGGCACCTGATTGCGCCCCTGTTTTAGGGGGCAGTGCGGAGCCACAGCACTGCGTTGCTTTCAGCGAGCTTTGTCTGCGCTCGTTGTGTGTGTAAGCGAGCTTCCACACACTCGCTGGCACAAACCTTGCGACGACGGGAGCTTTAGCTCCCCAAAGGAGTCCCAAAGGGCCCTGTCGGTTTACCGACTGAGGGGTTATGTCAGGGGAGGAATATTATAGAGGTGAAGGGTTAAAACAGAGGAGACCTGTCATCCCGAGCGAGCGTAGCGACGAGGGATCTAATAAATACTCATATACATAAATGTAAACAGAGATATCTCGCATACGCTCGATATGACAAACATAGTATAAATTTAACTCCTCCGTCACATCGGAGATCTATATCATTAGTGGTTGTGGAATCCACAGATACGGATTCGCTAATCTGATAGAATATGTTTAACTATAAAATTGAATTATGAAACGAATTTCTTTATTATCCGTGCTTTTTGCTGTAATGGGTATGACTCTGTCATCCTGTGACGGCGCTGTTCCGAGTGATAATGTAAAGGCTGTTGATGAGGTCCAGGTCAAGAATGCCAAAACCTACAATCTACTGCTTGATGAGGAAGTCTTTGCGAGTACAGGGCTAAAAAAGGTAACTGTATTGGAGACTACAATACAGTATCACTTGTTGATGCAGGAATGCTGTCCTAAAAGCTATCTTGAAGCCCAAGTTGCAATGTTCCCATTGGATATGATAACGAACTATTATCTTGCTGATTGTCTTCCTTATGATACAACATTTCTTCAAAAGGAAAACAAACGGCTTGAGAGTGCATTCCGCGAGAAATTCAGGGATGTTGATTTTGTAGAGTATGATAAGGAACGTTATGCAGTACTTGCAAATGATGCAAAGATGACCCGTATGAAACGTTCCGATTATTGGGAAGCTGTGTTCGGGATAAACAGGGAGTATGCAAACCCGGAGGGTTTTGCTGATGTTGAAAAGGCCATAAAGGAACTGCACAGCAGGTTAGGCCTCGGTTGGGACGACACAATCTTTGTGGCAAAGGACGCGTTAGAAAATCATAGAGCCGCAGTCGAGCATGTCTTCACTAATCTTAAAGACGAGATAAACAAAATATATCTCAAGTAATATCCCGCAAAAAGAGACCGTATCATTCTGAATGATACGGTCTCTTTTTCATTGGATATGTTTAAAGTTTAGTGTTTAATGTTTAAAGAGCATTCCGGTTCCATTAAACATATTTCTGGGATATTACCTGCACATTCTCTCCACTCTCTCCTTCATTACCTTTTCGGCACCAAGGATGATGTCCTCAATGATTGCTGCTGCAGGTTCTATCTGCTTTACCATGCCTGCGCACTCGCCTGCCATGTAACTGCCGTCGATGTCACCCTCCTGCACTGCCTTGCGGAGCGCACCGCCACCGAATGCAAGAATCTCCTCGGGTGTTACATTGGGGTCGCTCTCCATCTTCGCGAATGTCCTTGAGAACGGTGTCTTGAGCGAACGTACGGGGTGGCCCAATGTCTTGCCGGTAACTATTGTAGATATATCTGTAGCCTTGATGAGTTTCTCCTTGTATGTGGCGTGTGCGGTACACTCTGTGGCTGCGATGAAGCGTGTGCCCACCTGTACGGCATCGGCACCGATGTCGAGGTATGGGCGGGTATCTGTGGCCTGGAACAGGATGAGGAGACCTTTGCTCTCAAGCCTGTAACAGGGTGGCTGGCAAGGATATTTGACAGTGCAGCCGTTGAAAAGAGTATATTCACCAAGGCCAATACTCCCGATAGTTTCTATGGTATAAGGATTGCTGTTGACAGCATCCCACCGGTACTCAAGGAGTTCACTCATATCTACAGCCTGGATGTAACTTTTAACGAGGAGGCATATCTTCTCGAATGGTTTGGTGAAATCCGTATAGACAGGCTTGTGTTGAGGGGGAAGATTCCTCTAAATGAACGCAGAAAGGTGAAGAAATGGTTCCCTCGTGTGGAGTTCAAGAAAATAGGAGCCTTGTAAAGGCTTAAACAAGTAGCGGCTCATAATAATGATAAGACGCTTTTCGGTTTCGCCATGAGCAACAACTTTGTTTACATATAGTTAGTTATATCTATTTTACAAACTATTTCGTTTTTTTGCTTTGATATATTGTTTATTTTTTTTACATTCGCAATGTGTTGAATCAGACGTATTTAAGTATGTGTGTGCTTGATTAACTGTTCGTATATGATTGATAATATTAAAATGTTTGTATTGGTACTTTTGATCTCATGTGTATCAAATGTATATGGTCAGTTTATAATTCAAAAAGAATTATCACTTGATAATTTAAGCAAAAGCTGGTCAGATTATCAACAAGATACGAAATATAACCTGACTGATTTTAGTCGTCGTTGTTTCAATGATACGATTAGTGTCGCGGAGATGAAGGAGGCATTCTATAAAAACAAGGATGTAAAATTTACAGTGTCACCTTACGCAGGACTTGATTCCGTCAAAAGAACAGGAACTATCGGGGAAAGCGTCATGATATTGTCACCACTGAGAAACCACCCCAAGAAGGAAGTCAGGGAATGTCGTGGTGTATGGAATAGATTCGGTACTGTTAGTCTGGTAGATCTTCTGGATAAGAATGGTGTTTCACAGCAAACGTTGCTAAAGAAGATTAAAGATGACGAACTGAAGAAAATGATGAATGGAGAGATTATCACACTAAGGGCTCCTCGCTGGTATATGGGCTATGTGCTTTCACCGGTGGCCAGTATGGAAATTTACCTGGACGGTAAATTGATGGGTAAATCTCCAAGCGTATATTATTCGGACTTCTTTGCGTATGCAAATCATTATTCTAACGTATTGGATGGAGAATGGTATCATGATGTAAGTGGAGGTGCCCGTTTGCTGGGGGCATTACAGAACATGAATACAATGATGCATGCTGGGACTTCAGATAAAACCTTCTCTGTTTTGTTGTACGCTAAGACCTTTCCAAGAAGTACAAAAGTCACTTATACGATAGACCTTTTGTTGCCAGATAATCCTGACAAGGAAACAGATGCTTTATTTATGAGTTTGAAAAGATTTGTTGAGAGTTTACCGTCTAAATCGTTTGCACCTTACTTTACTACTGATATGCGTCTCATGACAGGTCGTTATTATAAAGTGACGGTGAACAAATGCGGATGGCTGATTCAAGACTATTTGGATTTATAAGGATATCAATAGGGTATAAACTTAATATTTTATATTGAATACACAGACTATGAGGGCACGATTAATCTTTAGCATTATTATCGCTGTTTTGGCACTTGCATTCACTGCGTGGTGCTTTATTGATGGCGCATTCTATTTAGGACTGATAGGGTTCCTTGTTCTGGATATTGTACTTCTTGAATATATTACAATAAAGAAAAAGAAAAAAAAGACCTTTGCATTGATACTGAACATCATAGTAGCTGCCGCAGGTATTGCTTTATTATCAATCGGCATTAGCCATAAAGATTGGTTATTCTGTATTATGGGAGCCATCGCGCTCGTAGCACAGTCGATACTGATACGAGAAATTGCAAAATCAGCCCAAGGTGATAAGTAGAATTAATCAGAGCAGCGGACAAGCAAAGTGAACCCCAACAATAAGCGTTGGGGTTCACTTTGCTTTTTATAGCTGGATTACTATTTAGCCCCTTCGGGCTTGAACCTCAGCTGTGCTCGTTGAGAATGGCACGGGCTTTAAACATCATCAGCACAACCTCTCCACTCTCTCCTTCATTACCTTTTCGGCACCAAGGATGATGTCCTCAATGATTGCTGCTGCAGGTTCTATCTGCTTTACCATGCCTGCGCACTCGCCTGCCATGTAACTGCCGTCGATGTCACCCTCCTGCACTGCCTTGCGGAGCGCACCGCCACCGAATGCAAGAATCTCCTCGGGTGTTACATTGGGGTCGCTCTCCATCTTCGCGAATGTCCTTGAGAACGGTGTCTTGAGCGAACGTACGGGGTGGCCCAATGTCTTGCCGGTAACTATTGTAGATATGTCGGTTGCCTTGAGGATTTTCTCCTTATAGCTCTCGTGCACGTTGCACTCTGTTGCAGAGAGGAAACGTGTTCCCACCTGTACGCCCTCGGCGCCGAGCATGAACGCTGCTGCTGCACCGCGGCCGTCGCATATACCGCCGGCTGCAATCACAGGGATGTCCACGGCGTCAACAATCTGTGGTATCAGCGGCATTGTGTGCAGCTCGCCCACGTGACCGCCTGACTCTGCACCCTCGGCAACAATTGCATCAACACCTGCTGCCTGCATCTTGATGGCATGGGCAACGCATGCGATTACAGGAACGACCTTTATCCCGTTCTCCTTCCACATGGGCAGGTATTTTGCTGGTGAACCGGCACCTGTTGTGACAATCTTCACACCCTCTTCAACAATCATCTCGGCAATCTCCGCTGCGTTGGGAGCCTGGAGCATGATGTTTACACCGAAAGGCTTGTCGGTAAGGGTCTTGCACTTGCGGATTTCGTTCCTTACGGCTTCTGTTCCTGCGTTGATGGCCGATATAAGGCCCAATCCGCCGGCATTTGATACTGCTGCGGCAAGTTCCGCATCGGCTACCCAGGCCATTCCGCCTTGAAATATCGGATATTCAATCCCGAGAATCTCGCATACTCTACTTTTGATCATAATTATAATATTAGAAGCTGTTTAAATTTCTAAAAAATGTTTTTCTTATAATGGAAGCCGCTATTTCGTTGTCTTTTATGTTCAAAAATGCCTGTTTTCTTCTTTTTCTCGGTTACGTAGCCCGCTACGCGCCCTCAAAAAATAACAAAACATTCTATTTTTGACCTATAAAAAACTAAACGATATAAATTTAAACAGCTTCTTATGTGATACATCAGTTTTTAAAACGTTGCAAATTTACATAATTAACTTGCCAACAGGAAATATGTTAATATAGTTTAACTGAACATGGAGCCAAAGTGCCGATTTGTGGGTAAAACGGGCACTCTTTTGTGGAAATAATGAACAATTGAGCCGGAGGGCGTCTCTCCCCGCTGTGTTCAGTCGCCGAGTCCTTCAAGGTGACGGAACCTGTTCACGAACCTGAACCGTTTCTTGCGGGTGTTGATGTTGGGGTGATAGTTGCTCGAGGACTTTCTGCGACGCAACTTTACTACGGCTTTTAAAATGAAAGCCAATACCATAACTCCTATTATTATAATCCATACAATCATACTGCAAGTGGTTGGTGGGTTAATAATTGGGGCTTCTTACTCAATCGTTCGCAATGTAGCAAAAAGAATTATAAAGGCAAGTAACGATGTTTAAATTTTAATATTTTTAACAGTTCACGGTTGCCGTTTTTTCTCTTGTGTTAAAAGCTTCGGTTGTTGATATCTTTTTTATCTTTTAATATGGAAATTTGCTTATAATGTTTATTTTTGCCTATCGTTTTCGAGCTCCGGAAATAAAAATTCAATAATATATATGATTCAGACAGTTGTAAAGCGCGACGGACGTATTGTCGGCTTTAATGAAGAAAAGATTATTACGGCTATCCGTAAGGCTATGCTCCACACCGATAAGGGTGAGGATATGTCGCTCATACGCCAGATAAGTGACCACATCTCGTTCCGTGGTGATGCACAGATGACCGTCGAGGCCATTCAGGATATGGTGGAGATGGAACTCATGAAGAGTAGCCGCAAGGATGTGGCCCAGAAGTACATCGCCTACCGTAACCAGCGCCGTATCGCGCGCAAGGCAAAGACACGCGACATCTTCCAGGAGATCATCAACATCCAGTCGAACGACGTTACCCGTGAGAATGCGAATATGAACGCTGATACTCCGGCGGGTATGATGATGAAGTTTGCCAGCGAGACAACAAAGCCTTTCGTTGATGACTTCCTGCTGAGCGAGGAGGTTGTGGAGGCTGTGCGTCACAACTATCTGCACATTCACGACAAGGACTATTACCCGACAAAGAGCCTTACCTGCTGCCAGCATCCGCTTGACAATATCCTGCAGAACGGCTTCAACGCGGGCCATGGCGAGTCACGCCCTGCAAAGCGCATCGAGACTGCCAGCGTCATTGCCTGTATCTCGATGGAGACAGCGCAGAACGAGATGCACGGAGGTCAGGCTATCCCTGCCTTTGACTTCTACCTAGCACCATACGTGCGCGTGAGCCTCATCGAGGAGCTCAAGTCAATGGAGGAGCTCACCGGTGCCGATTACTCGCACCTCTACAACAAGGAGTTCGAGGATTATGAGATACGTCCTCTTGATTTCCTCAGCGGCGACGAGCGCATCCTGCAGCACGCGATAAACAGGACCGTGTCACGCGTACACCAGGCTATGGAGGCATTCATCCACAACATGAACACTATCCACTCACGTGGCGGAAACCAGGTGGTGTTCAGCTCAATCAACTATGGTACCGACACCTCTGCCGAGGGCCGTTGCATCATCCGTGAGCTGTTGAACAGCACATACCGTGGCGTGGGCAATGGCGAGACTGCCATCTTCCCCATACAGATATGGAAAAAGAAACGTGGTGTAAGCTATCTGCCGGGTGACCGCAACTACGACCTCTATGAGCTTGCTTGTAAGGTGACTGCACGCCGTTTCTTCCCCAACTTCCTGAACCTTGATGCCACATTCAACCATAGCGAGGAGTGGAGAGCCGACGACCCCAAACGTTACCTCAACGAGGTGGCTACGATGGGTTGCCGCACCCGTGTGTACGAGAACCGCTTCGGCCCCAAGACATCGGTAGGCCGCGGTAACCTCTCTTTCTCAACAATCAACATTGTGCGCCTTGCCATTGAGTGCATGGATGTGAAGGACAAGGAGCAGCGTATTGCAATGTTCTTTGCAAAGCTCGACGGTCTGCTCGAGATTACTGCCCGTCAGCTGCACGAGCGCATGGAGTTCCAGAAGACAGCCTTTGCAAAACAGTTCCCGCTGCTTATGTCGGCCCTTTGGATTGGCAGCGAGAAACTGAAGCCTAACGACACCATTGCCTCGGTCATCAACCAGGGTACATTGGGTATCGGCTTCATCGGTCTTGCCGAGTGTCTTGTGGCGCTTGTGGGCAAGCATCACGGTGAGAGCGAAGAGGCTCAGGAGTTAGGCTTGCGCATAGTCACTTATATGCGTGACCGTGCAAATGACTTCTCGGAGCAGTATCAGCACAACTACAGTATCCTTGCAACACCAGCCGAGGGCCTTTCGGGCCGTTTCACACGCGGTGACCGTAAGCTGTACGGTGTCATCGAGGGTATTACCGACCGCGAATATTATACCAACAGTAACCACGTGCCTGTGTACTACAAGTGCAGCGCACGTCACAAGGCCGAGGTCGAGGCTCCTTATCACGACCTCACCCGTGGTGGTCATATCTTCTACGTGGAGATTGACGGAGATGCCACACACAACCCCGAGGCTATCATGCGCATAGTGGATATGATGGACAAGTACAACATCGGCTACGGCTCTGTAAACCACAACCGCAACCGTTGTCTCGACTGTGGCTATGAGAACTCTGCCAAGGACCTTGAGGTTTGTCCCAAGTGCGGCGGCAAGAACCTTGATAAGCTGCAGCGTATTACCGGTTATCTTGTAGGTACAACCGACCGCTGGAACAAGGCAAAGCTTGCCGAACTGCATGACCGCGTAGTACATGAATAAAGGCCTGCTGTCATTCTGAACAACGTGAAGAATCTATAAGATACTTCGTTTCACTCAGTATGACATTGCAGGAACCAATTTCCATTTCTGACAATGACAAAGCTATCCATACTCGACATTGTGGAAGACACTACGGTCGATGGTCCGGGCTTCCGCACGACAATATATTGTGCGGGCTGTCCGAACCATTGCCCAGGGTGTCATAATCCCCAGTCGTGGGACATAAACAACGGGCACGATGTCGAAATCGAGGATATCCTTGAGGTGATTCTTGCCGACCCCTTTGCCGATGTTACATTCTCGGGTGGTGACCCCATGTTCCAGCCACAGGGCTTTGCAGCGCTTGCCCGTGCCATAAAGGAGCGCAGCGGCAAGAATATCTGGTGTTACACAGGCTATCTTTTTGAACAGCTGTTGGAGAATCCCGCGCAGAGGGAGCTTCTGGAGCTTGTTGATGTGCTTGTAGACGGCCGTTTTGTCGAGGCCCTGAAAGACGAGCAGCTGCGTTTCCGCGGCAGCAGCAACCAGCGTATCATTGATGTACCGCGCTCACTCGGGGAGGGCAAGGCGGTGGTGCTGGAGATTTGAGGCTCCACTTTCAAACTCCTCCGTCACAGCGCTTCGCTTGTGCCACCGGGCTGCTCCACTTTTCAAGGGGAGCTGTCACAAAGTGACTGAGGGGTTAAACAGAGGAGGACTAAGTTATTTATTTTAAATATTACTTGAAATATAAGATAACAGTGCTCCTCTTATTTGCAATTAAGAGGAGCTCCCTGTAAGGGTGAGGAGATAAAACACAAGCAAGCAATTAGCCCTTCATCGTTAAACATTACACGCTACACGTTAATCGTTTGAGTAGCGCCCATTAAAGACCCAAAACTATTGTCTCTCTTAATAAACTCCTCCACCGCAAGCGGTCCCCCTCCTCTATAAACAGAGGAGGACTATGCTGTCGTTTTCCCGACTGCGAGGGGTAAACAGAGGACCTGTCATCCCGACGACTGCAAGGAAGGAGAGATCCCTCGTCGCTACGCTCTGTCGGGATGACAGGTTCGCGATTTGATTTAGCTTATATCGAACTCACGTTATTTTAAATATTACTTGAAATATAAGATAACAGTGCTCCTCTTATTTGCAATTAAGAGGAGCTCCCTGTAAGGGTTAGGAGATAAAATTCCCACAGCACCGGTGAAAGTATTGCCAATGATTTATTGCTTGAAAACCACTGCAAAGTGATGTCTTCCGCCGGTAAAGCTATACTCCAGCCCGAACCTGTAGAACTCCGTTATTGATTTCACAAGTGCGAGGCCGAGGCCTGTGGAGCCGCTCTTGCCGCTGGTGTAGAAGCGGTCGAACAGGCGGGTGGTGTCAAGGGCTTCCTCGCCGCTGTTGCTCACGGTAAGCGTGCCATCCTGTAGGGATATGTCTATCGTTCCGCCGTCGGCAGTGTGCAGAAAGGCGTTCTTTAAGAGGTTTGTGACAAGGGTGGTGGCAAGCGACTCGTCCATGCTCACGATAAAGCGTGCGGGGAGTGCAGTGCTGCATACAATCTCCTTGTCGGCATATATCTCCTTGTAAATCTCAAGCTCGTTCTCTATGAGTTCTGCAATGTCTATGTCGTGCTTCTCGTTGAACTGTGCATTCTCAATCTTTGATATGAGCAGCAGTGTGCGGTTGAGACGGCTCAGACGGTGCAGTGACTGGCGCATCTTAGTGAGCTCGGCGAACTGCTCCTCGGTGAGCTGTGTGTTGTCGATCATCCACTCTATGCGTGTGCCCAGCACGGCAAGCGGTGTCTGCAGCTCATGCGAGGCATTGCCTATGAACTGCTTCTGCCGTTCGTAGTACTTCTCGGCGCGCTCAATGGTGCTGCGGGCGCTCTCTGTCAGCTTCTTGAACTCGGTTATGTGTGTGCACATGGGCAGGTCGTCCACTCCGTTGCCCAGGTTGTAGCCGTCGAGCCATTGTAACAGGCGGTAGAGCGGACGCATGCTGTAGTTGAAGATAAGTGCCGTGACGGCGAGGATGCTCAACGTCAGTATCACATACAGTGCCACAAGATGCCAGAACACTGCCAACAGAAGGTCCTGACGCTCGAATGTGGGGGTGGAGACGGTCAAAAGGTACACCTGATCATTGCTGTCGGAGAATGTCATTGTGAGGGTGCGGGCGGGCTCTGTCTCGCGCTTCTCGGGGATGTATACCTGCCTGTCCTCGAATGTCATGTAATGCTCCTTGCTGTAGCCGTAGGGCAACAGTTCAATGCTGTAGGTATTGTTGTTGCCGTTATTCTGGCCGGGGAGCTCGCCGCTTGTGAGTGTGCGTCGCACGATTAACTCGGCATAGTCCTCGAGGCTGTCGTCGGTCTCGTCGTTTATCTCGTCCACCATGGAGAAATAGAACACCGTTGACCACAGCAGGAGTATGGGCAACAACACTATCGAGAGCCTGAATGTTACGCGGTAGATGAGTTTCATTCTTCTGTTTCTGTGAATTTGTATCCAAAGCCGTAGACGGCCTTTATGTTTATGTTTGCCCCTGCCTCGGAGAGTTTCTTGCGCAGATTCTTTATCTGGGCATAGACGAACTGGAAGTTGTCGACCATGTCAATGTGGTCGCCCCATACGGCCTCGGCAAGCACTGCCTTGTCGACGATGTGCCCGGGGCGCTGCATGAAGTAGAGCAGTATGTCGAACTCCTTCTTGAGCAAGGGTACGTCTTTGCCGTCAATATTTATCCTGCGGCTGCCCAGGTCAAGGGTGATGTTGCCTGCTGTCATGGTGTTGTTGACGGCACCGCTGCCACGGCGCATCACGCTCTTGATGCGGGCCGAGAGCTCTGCCATATAAAAGGGCTTGGCAAGGTAGTCGTCGGCACCCAGGTCAAGGCCTGTTATCTTGTCGTCGAGCGAGTCGCGTGCCGATATTATTATTACCCTGCTCTCGTTGCCGATCTTCTTTATCTGCTCAAGAAGCTTGAGTCCGTTGCCGTCGGGCAGCATTATATCGAGCATTATGCAGTCGTAGCTGTAGCCTGCAATCTTGTCGCAGGCATCGAAATATGTGGCGGCGCTCTCTACAATGTAGCCCTCGCCCTGCAAGGCGCGTTGCATGATCTCGCGCAACGAGGTGTCGTCTTCAATAATAAGCAGTTTCATCGTGTTGTTTTCGGTAATAAGGCGTTGGCTCAAAGATTCCAGTCACATATGTCATCCCGACAGAGCAGAGCGACGAGGGATCTCACGTTCAACGGAAAGAGATTCCTCCCTACGCTCGTAATGACATTAATCATTTGTTATCGCTGTGTTCCTTAATAAATATGGAACAGCAGACATCTTTCGGGTCAACTATAATATATTTTGTTCTCGTGCAAAGGTATGAGTGCTTTCTGAAAAGAAACTGAATTATAATTCTACCAGTTCAAAGTCGAGCTGCTTGCGGTCGAGGTTGGCGCGTACTATGCGTATGCGCACGGGGTCACCGATGGTGAACTTGCGGTGCGTGCGGCGTCCTATGATGCAGTAGTTGGCATCGTCGAACTCATAGTAGTCGTCCTGCAGGGTGCGCATAGGCACCATGCCCTCGCACTTGTTGTCGTTGATCTCGGCATATAGTCCCCACTCGGTGACACCGCTGATGACCGCGTCGTACTCCTCGCCTATGTGCTCGCTCATGAACTCCACCTGCTTGTACTTGATGCTTGCACGCTCGGCATTGGCTGCAACCTGTTCCTGTGCCGAGCAGTGGTCGCACAGGTCCTCGTACTTCTGTTTGCTCACCGTGCGTGCCTCAAGGGTGAGGTAACGGTGCAGCAGGCGGTGTGCAAGAAGGTCGGGATAGCGGCGTATGGGCGATGTGAAGTGCGAGTAGTAACGGAACGCGAGGCCGTAGTGTCCTATGTTCTCGGTAGAGTAGCGTGCCTTCTGCATTGTGCGCAACGATATCTGCTCGATGACATTCTGCTCCTTGGTGCCGTGGATGTCCTTCAACAGGTGGTTGAGTGCCGATGCCGATGTAGAACGGCCTGACGGGCTCTTCATCTTGTAGCCCAACTTGGTGACGAACTTCGAGAGCATTGACAGCTTCTCGGGGTTGGGTTCGTCGTGTATGCGGTATACGAATGTCTTCGGGTTCTTGTTCGTGGCGCTCTTGCAGCCTATCTTCTCGGCAACGGTCCTGTTGGCAAGCAGCATGAACTCCTCGATGAGCTGGTGTGACTCGTTGCTCTCGCTGAAGAATACCGACAATGGCTTGCCGTTTTCGTCGAGACGGAACCTTACCTCGGCCTGCTGGAAGTCGATAGCTCCGGCCTGGAAGCGCTTCTCGCGCATCTTCTGTGCAAGGGAGTTGAGCACCTTTATTTCATCGTAATACTCGCCCTGTCCATTCTCGATAATCTCCTGTACCTCCTCGTAGCTGAATCTGCGGTCACTCTTTATTATGGTGCGTACTATGCGTGACTTCTTTACCTCGGCCTTCTCGTTCATTGTGAATATTGCCGAGTAGGTGAGCTTCTCCTCGTTGGGACGCAGGGAGCAGAGGAAATTACAGAGCCTCTCGGGGAGCATGGGGATTGTGCGGTCGACAAGGTATATCGATGTGGCACGCTTGAATGCCTCCTTGTCGATTATGCTGCCCTCGGTGACGTAATGCGATACGTCGGCGATGTGCACGCCTATTTCCCACAATCCTTCGCCCAACGGACGTATCGACAGTGCATCGTCAAAGTCCTTTGCATCGACGGGGTCGATGGTGAAGGTGGTGACACCGCGGAAGTCCTCGCGCTTGCTTATCTCCTCTTCGGTGATGTCTGTTGGCAGCTTTGCTGCGGCCTGCTCAACGGCCTCGGGGTATTTGTACGGCAGCCCGTACTCGGCAAGAATGGCGTTCATCTCGGCATCGTTCTCGCCGCTCTTGCCAAGGATATCTATTACCTTGCCCACAGGGTTCTTGCTGTCCATAGGCCACTCGAGCAGCTTGACAACAGCCTTGTCACCGTTCTTGCCGCCCTTGAGAAGGTCTTTTGGAATGAATATGTCGTTAGGCATAAGGCGGTTCTCGGTGATGAGGAAAGCATAATGCTTCTCAACGTGCAGTTCGCCCACAAAGGTGTCGTGCACGCGCTTTACAATCTCAACCACCTCGCCCTCAAGAGCACGGCCTTTGCGTCGTGCAAAGAGTGCCACGCGCACAAGGTCATCGGTGAGTGCGTGGGCCGAGTTACGCTCGCTGATGAGCACCGGCTCGCTGCCGTCTTCGGGGTAGAACTCGTTGTAACCGTCCTTGTTGCGTGAGAATGTGCCGAACAGCATCGAGGTGTTGTTGGCAAGGACATATCTCCTGAACTCGGGCTCCATTATGTATCCGTCAAAGACCATGTCGTCAAGAATCTGTACACAGAGTGTCCTTGCCGATGTCGATGTCAAACCAAGCTCCTTGAAAATCTCTTTTGGACTGAGTGTCTTGCCCTCATTGCGGTTGAAGAGCGATACGAGCATCTCCACAAGGGAGTTCTTGTTTATACGGCTTTTGCCTTTTCCACCTTTCTTTGCCATATTGGTATAAATTTAAGTTGTTGTCGTTAAGTGGATGTAAATGACAAAATCGCGGACTTGTCATCCTGACGGTACGGAAGGATCTCAAATGTCGTACTCGGTATCCCCAAGAGAATGACATGAAAGTGATGCAGTCTGTCTTTTACACATTGCTAAATTAGTAATAAAACGGCATTTGTCAATTTTTTGGAGCAAAAAGTGTAGTGTGGCAAAGTTTAAAGTATGTGAAAACGGGATGCTTGCGTTTCTGTAGCAGTGCCACTTGCATCCGCTTTCTCCCAATTAGGAGGCCTTAATAACCTTTTATTGGTTTTTTTGTGCTATTTTTGCACGGTATTTACCGAATGTGTTCACAGAAAGTCTTTCCAATGAAAATCCTGGTTACCGGTGCAAGCGGTTTTATAGGCAGTTTTATTGTCGAGGAGGGTCTCAAACGGGGGTTTGAGGTCTGGGCCGGTGTGCGCGGAAGCAGTAGCCGCAAGTTCTTGCCTGATGAGCGCGTGAACTTTGTGCAGCTCGAATTCTCTTCAAAGGCAAGGCTTGTTGAGCAGTTGCAGGCTTTCAAGGCCGGCAACGGCCGCTGGGATTACATTGTGCATGCTGCAGGTGTAACGAAATGTCTCGATAAAAAGGAGTTTTTCAAGGTCAACTACGAGGGCACAAAGAACTTCGTGGATGCTCTCACCGAGGCGGGTATGCAACCGCAGAAGTTCATCTTCCTCAGTTCGTTGAGTATCTTCGGGCCCTTGCATGAGCAACAGCCTTACACTCCCATAAAAGAGAGTGATACTCCGGCACCCAACACTGAATACGGCAAAAGCAAGCTGCTTGCCGAGAGGTATATAATTGACAGGGCGGCTTTCCCATACATAATACTGCGCCCCACGGGTGTGTACGGTCCGCGCGAACGCGACTACTACCAGATGGCTGTGAGCATAAAGAGTCATGTCGATTTTGCAGTGGGGTATAAACCGCAGGTCATAACTTTTATCTATGTGAAAGACCTTGTGAAGGCTATCTACCTGTCGATAGAAAAGCCTGTCGAGGGGCGTTGTTACTTCGTGAGCGAGCCACAGGGGTACGACAGCCGTGCCTTCAGCGACCTCATACAGCGCGAGCTGGGCATAAAGAGGGTACTGCACATAAAGGCGCCGGTGTGGCTGCTCAAGGTTATCTCGCTCTGTGCCGAGTGTTTCTCTCGTGTCAGCGGAAAGCCCGGCACGCTCAACAGCGACAAATATATGATAATGAAACAGAGAAACTGGCTCTGCGACACAGCGCCCATTGAAGAGGAACTGGGCTTCAAGGCCGATTATACGCTTGAGGCCGGTGTCAAGGAGACAATCAATTGGTATAAAAAAGAGAAATGGCTATAAACTTTATCAAGCGCGAGGAGCCGCAGACACGCTTCCTTGCAGTGGAGAAACTGAATCTTCTCTACAACCTGTTCACCACACTGCTCATAATCATCTTCTTCAATAGGCTGAACGACCCGCAGGCAATGCTGTTGGGACGTTTCTTCATCGCCTTTGCTACATTTGCAGTGATATATGTATATACAAAGTTCCCGTCGATGGCGACACGGCTGTTGAGAGTGGTGTCACAGATGGCGCTGTTGAGCTATTGGTACCCCGACACCTTTGAGTTCAACCGCATATTCCCGAACCTTGACCATCTGTTCGCGACATTGGAGTCCGACCTCTTCGGCTGTCAGCCTGCGCTGCTCTTTGACCAGGTGTGCAGCGGGCTCTTCTGGCGCGAGGCGTTCAACATGGGCTACTGGCTCTATTATCCGATGATTGCATTGGTGTCGTTCTATTATTTCTTTTGCCGTCCCAAGGAGGCAGAGCGCTGTACATTTGTGATTATGGCATCTTTCTTCCTCTATTATATTATATATATATTCCTGCCGGTTGCCGGCCCACAGTTCTATTTTCCTGTGATAGGTGAGGAGATAGCTGTTGCCGGTCCCTATCCCGAGCTTGGCGATTACTTCAACCTGCATCCCGGGATTACCATAGCGCAGGAGGGCAAGGGTGGCCTGTTTACAGAGCTTGTGGGTATGGCACAGGGTGCCGGTGAGCGCCCCACAGCAGCATTCCCCAGTTCGCATATAGGTGTCACTACAATACTTGTGATGTTGGCATACAGGGCAAAGAAATGGCTCTTTGCGGTGATGTTCCCCGTATATGTGCTGCTTTGCTGTGCAACGGTGTACATAAAGGCGCATTATCTTGTGGATGCCATTGCCGGTCTTGTGACGGGCGTATTGGTCTACTACCTTACAACGTGGCTGTACAAGAAATTTGAGGCGTAAAAGAATATTAAGAGGCAGACTAAAAAGGCTCTTTTGTTGTTACGCTTGCCCGAAAAATACTCATTTACGCTTAGTAAATTAATCCACTAAAGTGGCTTTTCCTCCTCGTAGCTCGGCATAGAATGCGGGCACTCTCTGCTCTCGCATTACAGCGTCGGTTGCGTTTTTTCAGGCTTCGCAAGCCTAAAAATAGCTCTTTTTATCCAACCTCCCTACAAACGTGGGTGACTCATTTTACTTTTGGGTCACCCACGTTTTTTCGATTTTTTTTGAAAATGGAATGAAATTTCAGATTCATTTCATAATTGCATATAATCTTTGCAGTGGAAATTGTTTGAAAGCTGTTGGTGATGGAGAAAAAACAGCGTCTGCGGCAAAGATAAACAATTACAATAGTAAACCAAATGAGATAATAAACGTTTTAAACAATAACTAAACAACTGACCATTATGAAAAAGATTTTTGTTTTATTCGTGTTAGCTATTTCTTTCAGTGCAGCACATGCATTCATCGGTAACGATAAGGTGATTAACAAGAACCAGCTGCCTGCCCAGGCTCAGAGCTTCCTCAACGAGAATTTTGCGAATATAAAGATTTCATATGCAAAGCTTGAAACCGATTTCCTTGTGAGCTCATATGAGGTTATGCTTGCCGATGGCACGAAGCTCGAGTTCTCGAACAAGGGTAACTGGGAAGAGGTTGACTGCCGTTATGGTGAGGTTCCTGCAGCTATAATCCCTGTTCCTTTAAAGAACTACCTCAAGGCCAATTATCCAAATGAAAAGGTGCTGAAGATTGAGCGTGACCGCAGAGGTTATGACCTGAAGCTCTCGAACAAACTTGAGCTTAAGTTCAACAACGATTTCGAGATTGTGGACATTGATGACTGATAAAAGACAAAAGAGACAACTATAAGACTATTTCCAACATTGAAACAACTAAGAAGATTATGAAAAAACTATTTCCAATCATTTTATTCTCGCTGTTTGCGCTTGTGGCGTGCAGCGATGACGACGATAACAACGTTCCACTCAACAATGCCGTGACAGAGTTCATTGATGCCCGTTACCAGGGAGCGAAAATCCGCAGTTCGGAGTATGAGAACAACGGTTTTCTTGAGGTTGAGATTCTCCACGACGGCAAGGTAAAGGATGTGTACTTCAACTCGCAGAGCAACTGGGTATATACAACTTGGGATGTGAGACGTGCTGATATTCCGCAGCCTGTGTTGAACGCCGTTGCCGAGGCTTATCCCGACTACAGAATCGATGAGGCCGACTTTGTTGAGCGCGAGACAATAAGCTATTATGCTGTGGAGCTTGACAAGGGTAAGGTGACCATTATGGTATATGTGTCGCCCGACGGTGTTATCCTTGACACCTCTACCGGCGAGCCCGGAACAAAACCTATTCTCAGCGATGCTGTCCGCTCATTCATCAGCGAGAACTATCCCAATGCACGCATTGTCAGCTATGAGTACGATGCCAACGGTTTGCTCGATGTTGACATTGTGGACGGCACTACAGAGAAGGATGTATACTTCGACAGCAATGACAATTGGGTGCAGACCGACTGGGATGTATCTGTAGACCTTCTGCCCGATGCGGTGTTCCAGGCCCTTGCGACAGCCTATCCGCAGTATGTCATTGACAGCGCCGACTTTGTCCAGCGTCCCGGTGGCGTGGAGTTCTACGAGGTAGAGCTTGAGAGAGCCGGAGGAGCTGATGTTGTGGTGAATGTTACAGCCGAAGGAGAGATTTTGAAATAAACTATACTGATTGTTTTTAGCCGGCACTGCTTTTTGGGTGGTGTCGGCTTTTCCATGATAGCGATGTAGTTGTTTTTTTAGGCTCGCCAGTAAAGTCTGAGTTCACTGCAAAACTCGGCTCACCGGCAAAGTCTGGGGGCTAAGCAAAAAGTTGAGTGATTTAGGAAAAG
>CALCYA010000124.1 GCA_937906165.1 uncultured Bacteroidales bacterium
TCGGTGAGTTCATTAGTGTAACAATGAACGAACCAATGCTCTTTTGTTTTGTTATAGGCGAGTTCATTAGCGGCTGGTCGCGCGAAGCATGGATGAAAAATCATGCTGTGCAGCTCGCAAAGAAATGAACGAGCCAATGAAATGGCAAAGATATAATGGCATATTGAACGGACTGGATTTTCTCCTGTTTCCTGAATGAAACTTACAGGCGTTTCTGCGGAATATCAATTCTTCAACGAGTAGTCTATTGTCGTTACCACGCGTATGTTCTTTATGTGCGGGGTTGTCTCGTCGCTGCTGATGCTGAACTGTCCCTGATTGGCATTCCTTATGCCGTCAAGCTCGCTCTCAGAGTCCTCGGCGAACTTCTGTGCCACGGCGCGTGCATTACGTGTGGCCTCTTCAATCATCTCGGGTTTTATCTTGTTGAGGTCGGTGTACTCGAATGTAGCCTGGCCGCCGTAACCGTATTCCGTACCGATATTGACACCCTGTTTCATCAGCTCAATCTGTCTGTTCATCAGTTCTATGATTTTTTCGACCTTTGCCGATGATACGGTAATCACATCTCTTCCCTGATAGCGGTAAGTGAGGTTCTCCGGTGTGTAGCTCTGCGCAAGACGGTCGGTGACGTTGGGTGTAGACATTATAATCTCACTGTCGCTAATGCCGTTGTCCTTCAGGAATGTCACTATGGCATTGCTGCTCTTGTCGAGCCCGTTGTATAACTCCTGTATGTCATTGCTCACACAATAATAGGGTATAGGCCAAACAACCTTGTTGGCCATCACTTCGCGCTCGGCAAGACCCTTGACTGTCACGAACTGGTCTTTCTCAGCAATGCTCTTTAGACCTTTCGATATAAAGAATCCCAATAAGGCAAGTCCTATTACTAATGCGCAACCGAATCCTTCGGAGCTGCCTCTTTTGCAGCTGCATGCTTTCTTCTCTTCCTGTTCCATAATGACTTTTTTAAATGAACGTATGGTAAAGTCTATTGTTCTGTCCAATATGCCTGTGAGTCGTGAGTTGACACTCGCTTCTCTACCGGTGGCAGTGTCATATAGTCACCGTATTTCTGTTTCAGGTAAGTGTCATATCCCTTGGGCGCACGGTACTCCTTTCCTTCAAACGGCAGCATGATATGTCCTTCGAATACGGTGCGTGGAAGTATTTCCCTTAAAGCTGTCCTTGATCCGAAACTGCATACCTTGTCGCACTCGTTGTACTTGTATCTTGTGGAGATGCGTTTCATCATGCCAAGAATGAAATGTTCTGTGAATGGCAGCAGGATGGCTTTTGTCACTGCTATCCTCAATTTGCGGGCAAGGCTCTGCTGTTCGCAGAAAATGAAAGTCTTGATATACATGAACTTTATGCACTGCCCGCACAGGAAAGCCTGCCACTTGTGCTTTATGCCGTCAAGCGGAAAGATGTCGACATATACCCCGAATACACTCTGCTTGTAGAAGAATTCCCTTACAATTGTGCCCTTGCGGTAGACTTTTGCGAAAGGTACGTGGTAGCGACGCTCAATGTCGTGTGTGACCACCCTATAGTCACAGTTGCGTTCGTTGTAAAGTGTGAGAAACCGTTCATAGTCGGGACGGGGCATGTGAATGTCGATGTCGTCGTCCCAAGGGATGTATCCTTTGTGTCTCAAGGCTCCGAGCAGGGTGCCGTAGGCAAGGAAATAACGTAATCCATGTTCCTCGCAGAATTGTACTATGTCATCAAGAATCTCTCTCTGGAGTAGCTTGAGTTCTTCTATCGGGATAACCTTCATTGCCGTTTATGGTTAGAGGTTTATCACTTTCTCGGCGAACTCAAAGTCCTCGGGGTAATCGATGTCTATACCCTCAATCGGGTCAATGATGGCCATGAACGGGTTGAAACCAACGCGTTGGTGCTCTACGGTCCAAAGTTCCTTGCGGAAGATGTAGAACGCGCTTGTTTCGACGTAAACAGGCTCAATCTTCTGTGTCTGTGGAATTTTTTTCAGGTCGTAGTTGAGCGGTGTGCCCTTGAACCAGGTGAATGTCTGTATCTTCTGTGCGCTGAACGCCGAGTCGTGTTCGCCGCTTGTGACCTTTTCTATTGCATTGGAGATGGTCTCTTCCTTGATGAATGGCGATGTGGTGTGTGCAAGCATATACACATCGGCGTCAACCTCCTTTGTGAAGGCGTCATAAATCTCTTCGCCCAGTGTCTCGTCACGGTCGAGCCACTCGCTACGTTTGAGGTACTTTATTCCTTCGGGAAGGTACGGGATGATCTCCTCGCTGCTGCAGTAGACATATACCTCGTCAATATTCTTGACCCTTGCGAGTGTCTCAAGGATGTACCACATCAGGGGCTTGCCACCCAGTGGCTTCAGGTTCTTGCCTACAACTCTCTTGCTGTTGAGGCGTATCGGGACAAATGCTACGACTTTCATCCTGCTCGGTTTTTAGAAACAGCTGAATGCGTCAATCACTCCTACCAGCTGGTTATTTGAATTAACAACGATCAGTGAATTTATGTTGTGCTGACGCATCATTTTTTCGGCCTGTGAAAGCTTTGCCTCCTCCTTTATGGTCTTTGGGTTGCTGTTCATCAGATCCTTTACAGTAAGTTCAAAGAAACGGTCCTGATCGCGCTGCATGGTGCGTCGGATGTCGCCGTCAGTGACAACTCCCAGAATCTTCTCTTCCTCGACAACAACTGCAATCCCCATTTTTGTACGGCTTATCTGCAACAGTGTATCGCTGATTTTTGATTCTCGTGTCACTATAGGCAGATTGTCACTGATCATATAGTCCTTGACTTTGGCAAGGAGACGGCGTCCGAGAGAACCTCCAGGGTGGAATTTTGCAAAATCCTTAGCCTTGAAATCGCGTACTGTCATCAGAGCGCATGCAATGGCATCACCCATTGCGAGGGTTGCTGTGGTAGAAGATGTTGGGGCCAGATTCAGCGGGCATGCCTCTCTCTGTACCGAAATATCGAGGTGACAGTCAGAATATTTTGCCAACAGGGATTCTGGATTTCCCGACATTGAAATGATGGGGATCTTGCGGTCGGTAAGCATGGGGATAAAGCGTAGGAGCTCGTCTGTCTGTCCTGAGTTTGAGATTGCCATTACGACATCTCCCTCACAGATCATTCCAAGGTCGCCATGGAATGCATCGAGTGGATTGACAAAGAATGCCGGAGTACCGGTACTTGCCATTGTTGATGCAATCTTGGCTCCGATATGTCCCGATTTTCCAACACCTGTGACAATAAGCCTTCCTTTACTTTCTATTATCAGTTCAACAGCTTTCTCGAAATTGTGGTCAAGCTTCGGGATAAGGTTCAGTATTGCCTCTGCTTCATCCTGAAAGCATTTTTTCGCTACGCTAATTACGTCTGCCATATTTTGTTGTTTTATTTTTCTGTAGTTTGCTTGTTGCACAATAGTGCAATATCGTTGCGAAGATACGAATAAACGTGCGAAAAGACAAAGTTTACTTTGTATTTTTACAGCGACGACGCGGAATGAGCGTCGTTTGCGACTGCGGGAACTTTAGCTCCCCAAAGGAGTGCGGCTTGCCGCCCCAAAGAAAGTATGTGCACTTCAATAAACGCTGGGACAATTTTTGCCTCAACCAGTCGAGGGTCTGCTCTTTTTTCTTATCTTCGCACAACTGAAATACAATTATGAATATTGAACCTATAGCATATTACCGTTCACCGCAGCCTACAAAATTTGGGGTACCACGTCAGAGCGGCCTCGTTCCGGAACTGCGTGGACGCATAGTCTTTGAACCGGAATACCGCATTGATGATGCCTTGCGAGGCATTGAGGGGTTCGATTATCTTTGGCTTGTGTGGGGTTTCTCGCTAAATAATAGGAAAGAAGGTGACTGGTCGCCATTGGTACGTCCGCCTTTACTTGGTGGCAACACTTATATGGGGGTGTTTGCAACACGTTCTCCTTACAGACCAAATCCGTTGGGCTTGTCATCGGTTCGTCTGTTGAGGGTGGAGGAGAGCGCCGAGGGCCCGGTGCTGATTGTTGCAGGGGCGGACCTCGTTGATGGTACGCCAATCTATGATATAAAGCCCTATCTTGCGTACAGTGATTCGCATCCTGATGCGCGTTGCGGCTTCGTAGACAGTAGGCATTGGGAAAGATTGAAAGTCGTTATCCCGGAACGTTTCAAGCCGCTCTTCAATGATAATGAGTTCCGTATATTATATAAGGTATTGGAACTTGACCCTCGTCCACAGTACCATAATGATCCCGAAAGGGTTTACGGTATGTCGTTCGGTATGTATGATGTCCGTTTCAAGGTCTCCGAAGAGGGTTGCCTTGATGTGGTGGATGTCGTAGAAAGAGTAAAAGAAACACCCTCCCGATAAATGTTTATTCAGGAGGGTGTTTCTTGATTGATATATCAGCTGTACATGAATCGCTTTATGCTGCCTTTCGGTGTCTTGGCGAATGGCTCCTCGCGCAACTCGTAATTAGAGACGAAGGAATATGCGGGAATCTGTGTGTTCAGCGTCGCGATATTCTTTTCCATCAGATGCTTCAATGTCTCGGCCGATACTCCGTCATTCGCCAACTGGTCGGCGTTGGGGACAACGAGTGCGACAAACTTCTCACCGCGCTGAACGATGATTGATTCGGCTACATATGGCAGTACGTTCAGTTTTACCTCGATCTCCTCGGGATATACATTCTGTCCGTTGCTTGAAAGCAGCATGCTTTTGCAGCGTCCGACAAGGAACAGATTATTCTCCTTATCTATAATACCGAGGTCACCGGTACGGAACCAACCGTCGCTTGTGAAGACTTCTCTGTCAACTTCGGGGTTCTTATAGTACCCGATAAATGTGTTGTCACCTTTTACCAATAGCTCTCCTACGGTGTTTTGTGGGTCTTCGGAGTTTATGCGTGCCTGCATCCTTTCTACAATCTCACCGCATGACCTCTGTTTGTAGTGGCCTAACCTGGCCAGTGCGATTGCGGGTGCACATTCAGTCATTCCATATCCGGTGACAAGGGGAATATCCAACTTTGTGATAAGCAACTCCTCGATCTCTACGGGGGTGGCTGCTCCACCGGTCATGATGACTTCGCATCTGCCTCCGAGGTATGATAGTGCTATAGTACGCAGCGCCTGGCAGAATTCAGGATGATGGCTGTAATCCTTCAGTCGCGCCTTGCCTGTGCGGCTCTGTACAAATTCTCCTATTGAGTATTCTGCCATCTTGCTCAGCACAAGTGGTACCATCATTATTACGTGTGGTTTTACCTGTTGTAGCGCGTTCTTGAGAATAGAAGGTGCAGGGGGCATGCCAAGTACAGTAAGGTGCATTCCGGTACACATGCAGGCAATCATGTCGTAAAGCAGACCGAATATATGAGCGAAAGGCAGTACGCTAAGGTAGTTGTCGCCTCTACGGTAAGGGAAATGTACCGGAATCATCTCCACGTTGCTGCTTATGTTACGTACTGTTAGCATCACGCCCTTCGGGTTTCCTGTAGAACCTGATGTGTAGTTTATGCAGCAGAGCTCATCCATGTCAAGCTTTACATATTCAACGGCATCCGGTGTCAGGCCATGGAGGTAGGCAGCCTTGAAAATTTCTTCTCTGTTGGCGTGGATTTCGGCAAAGCCATTGCGGCTCGCAAGCAGCTCCATGTTCTTTGTGTCAAAGACTGCAAGCAACTGTGGCGTTCTTTCAAAATCCATTCCTTCGAAAATGGCTTTCTCGGTAAACAGTATCTTGCTGTCCGAATGGTGGGTGAACTTCTGCGCATCAGCAGGGGTGAAACCGTTGAACAGCTGTACTGCAACGTGTCCGCCTGATGTTACGGCCATGAATGTCTTTGCCCAGTTTGCACTGCTTCGTGCATTCAGTGATATCTTGTCGCCATGCTTTATTCCGGCAGCTTTCCATACCAAATGCATCATTGCGATTTCCTCTGCTATTTGTGAATATGTCCATGTGTTGCATTTGTAGTCACTGACAGCCGGATTGGTCCAGCACTCTTTAATTGTTGTCTCGAATTTCTGAATAAAATTTTGCATCTTGGTTTGTTCTTAATTTACATTGTATGTGTGTAGGTTATGTACAACGCAAGGTGTTGCTTGAACTTCTGTCTGCAAAATTATGAAGCATACAACATATGGCTGAATTTTTGGGACGGGATGCGTTGAAACGGGTAGGAAATAGGTATTTGGGGTGAAATTTCGCAAATCGGGGGCGAATTTTGCGGACTTTTTTGAGGAGCAGGAGGTGATAATGTGCATAAAACAGATGGAATGGGTGCAAAAGCACCCATTCCATCTGTCGTTCATTTTTCAATACAGAATAAGCGAATTTCGCTCTTGTTTAACTGTACAAGAACCTTTTTATACTGCCTTTGGGAGTTTTTGCGAAAGGCTCATCCGCCAGTTCAAAGTCTGAGATTTGAGAGTATGACGGAATTTTCGAATTCAATGTTTCTATGTTCTTTTCCATTATTACGCGTAGTGTCTTTGCCGAAATACCGTCGTTTGCCAGCAGGTCTGCGTTGGGGACAACGAGTGCTACGAATCTTTCTCCGCGCTGTACTATAATTGACTCTGAAACATACGGAAGTGCGTTCAGTTTCACCTCAATCTCTTCGGGGTAAACATTCTGCCCGTTGCTTGAAAGCAGCATGCTTTTGCAGCGTCCGACAAGGAACAGATTATTCTCCTTATCTATAATACCGAGGTCACCGGTACGGAACCAACCGTCGCTTGTGAAGACTTCTCTGTCAACTTCGGGGTTCTTATAGTACCCGATAAATGTGTTGTCACCTTTTACCAATAGCTCTCCTACGGTGTTTTGTGGGTCTTCGGAGTTTATGCGTGCCTGCATCCTTTCTACAATCTCACCGCATGACCTCTGTTTGTAGTGGCCTAACCTGGCCAGTGCGATTGCGGGTGCACATTCAGTCATTCCATATCCGGTGACAAGGGGAATATCCAACTTTGTGATAAGCAACTCCTCGATCTCTACGGGGGTGGCTGCTCCACCGGTCATGATGACTTCGCATCTGCCTCCGAGGTATGATAGTGCTATAGTACGCAGCGCCTGGCAGAATTCAGGATGATGGCTGTAATCCTTCAGACGTGCCTTGCCTGTGCGGCTGTTGACGAACTCTCCGATTGAGAATTCTATCATCTTGTTCAATACAAGCGGTACCATCATGATTACACGCGGTCGTACCTGCTGCATGGCATCCTTGAGTATAGTAGGGGCCGGTGGCATGCCGAGTACTGTTATATGCATTCCCGAACAGAGACAAGTGACAAGGTCGAACAGCAGGCCGAAGATGTGTGCAAAGGGCAACATGCTCAAATAGTTCTCTCCCCTTAAATAAGGGAAATGTTTGGGTATTGTGTCTACATTGCTGCTGATGTTGCGTGCGGTGAGCATCACTCCCTTGGGATTTCCTGTTGAACCGGATGTGTAGTTTATGCAACATAAATCATCCATTTCTGTCTTTGTGTAGCTAACGCAATCCGGGGAGAATCCGTCGGGGTAGGCCGCCGCAAACAGTTGGTGGCGTTGCCGGTAGATGCTCTCGAAACTTCCACGGCTTGCGAGCAGTTCAAGACTTCTTGTGTCTATGACTGCAATTAGTTGTGGCATAGTCTCGAAATCCATTCCTTCGAAAATGGCTTTCTCTGTAAACAGAATCTTGCTGTCAGAATGATGAGTGAACTTCTGCGCATCTGCAGGAGTAAAACCGTTGAACAGCTGCACGGCTACCTGTCCGCAGGATGTTATGGCCATGAATACTTTTGCCCAGTTGGCGCAGCTTCTGGCATTGAGTGAGATCTTGTCACCTTTCCTGATGCCGGCAGCCCTCCAGACAAGGTGCATCATTGTTATCTCTTCTGCAATTTGTGAATAGGTCCACGTCTCTCCGCGGTAGTCGGTGAGCGCAGCATTGTTCCAGTTTTCTTTTATGCTGTTCTCGAACTTCTCAATAAAATTCCGCATATATTATATGATTGTTATCTGCTGTTTCTCTTTTATTCAAGGCAAAAGTATTTAAAATTGCACGTAAATTGCACAGATGGCGTTTGTTTGTGCAGTTTGTTACGTGTATTTAACTTGACGAAGTCCGAAATTTATATAATGAGTACTAAATTGCTGCTTATTTCTCATTGGCGTATAAAACAAGCGGACGACCCAAAAGGTCGCCCGCTCTTTCAGTTTGTATCGAATCGCTTTATTATGCCTCCTCAACAGCAGCCTGCGCGGCAGCCAAACGTGCGATGGGCACGCGGAATGGAGAACATGAAACGTAGTTCAAACCTACTCTGTGGCAGAACTTCACAGACTCAGGCTCACCACCGTGCTCACCGCAGATACCGCACTTGAGCTCTGGGTTAACTGCACGGCCCTTAGATGTTGCCATCTCAACAAGCTGGCCAACACCGGTCTGGTCGAGAACCTGGAATGGGTCGTTCTTCAAGATCTTCTTGCGCAGATAGATTGGCAAGAATGAGTTAACGTCGTCACGAGAGTAACCGAAGGTCATCTGTGTCAAGTCGTTTGTACCGAATGAGAAGAACTGAGCCTGCTGAGCAATCTGGTCAGCTGTCAAAGCTGCACGTGGAATCTCAATCATTGTACCGATTGTGTACTCTACGGTGTCGCCCTCAGCTGCAAACAATGCGTTTGCTGCCTCAACGATAGCGTTCTTCTGCTCCTCGAACTCGTTGATGATACCTACCAGAGGAACCATGATCTCAGGATAGATAACCTTGCCCTCCTTCTTCAACTCAAGAGCTGCACCGAGGATAGCGGTTGTCTGCATTCTTGTGATCTCTGGATATGTGTTACCCAAACGGCAACCACGGTGACCCAACATCGGGTTGAACTCCTCAAGAGACTTAACGCGGCGCTGAACAGCCTCAACAGTCTTGCCCATGGCCTCAGCGAGCATCTGCTGGCCCTTGGCATCGTGTGGTACGAACTCATGGAGTGGTGGATCAAGCAGACGTACGGTCACGTGCAAGCCCTCCATTGCCTTGAAGATACCGATGAAGTCGGCCTTCTGGAATGGCAACAGCTTTGCAAGAGCAACCTCGCGCTCCTTTGTTGTCTCGGCAAGAATCATCTCGCGCATAGCCTTGATCTTCTCGCCCTCGAAGAACATGTGCTCTGTACGGCAGAGACCGATACCGATAGCACCGAAGTCACGTGCAACCTGTGCGTCGTGTGGAGTATCAGCGTTTGTGCGTACGCCCAAGCGTGCGTACTTGTCACAAATATCCATAAGCTCTGCAAAGTCACCGCTGAGCTCAGGAGCCTTAGTCTCAACCTTACCCTCGATAACCTGACCTGTAGAACCGTTCAATGAGATGTAGTCACCCTCGCTGAATGTGATGCCGTCAACTGTCAATGTGCGCTTCTTGTAGTCGATAACCAATGTACCGGCACCAGATACACAGCACTTACCCATACCACGTGCAACAACGGCAGCGTGAGATGTCATACCACCGCGAGCGGTGAGGATACCCTGAGCTGCAGCCATACCTGCGAGGTCCTCGGGAGATGTCTCGATACGTACGAGTACTACCTTCTCGCCATCCTCGTTCCACTTCTCAGCATCATCTGCGAAGAATACGATGCGGCCTGTAGCAGCACCTGGAGATGCGGGAAGACCGTTAGCGATAACCTTTGCCTTTGCAAGAGCTGCTGTGTCGAATACTGGGTGCAAGAGCTCGTTGAGCTTCTCCGGCTCCATGCGCTTCAAGACTGTCTTGTCGTCGATGATACCATCGCGGTAGAAGTCCATAGCGATCTTGACCATCGCAGCACCTGTACGCTTACCGTTACGTGTCTGCAAGAACCAGAGCTTGCCTTCCTGTACGGTGAACTCCATATCCTGCATATCCTTGTAGTGGTCCTCAAGGCGTGTCTGGATAGCGTCAAGCTCCTTGTAGATTTCCGGCATAGCCTCCTCCATTGAAGGATATTTTGAAGCACGCTCCTCCTCGCTGATGTTCTGCAATGCAGCCCAACGCTGAGAACCGATCTTTGTAATCTGCTGTGGTGTGCGGATACCTGCTACAACGTCCTCACCCTGTGCATTGATAAGGTACTCACCGTTGAAGAGGTTCTCGCCTGTAGCGGCGTCACGAGAGAAGCATACACCTGTAGCTGATGTGTCACCCATGTTACCGAATACCATAGCCTGAACTGAAACCGCTGTTCCCCACTCATCGGGAATTTTCTCCATGCGACGGTAAAGGATAGCACGCTCGTTGTTCCAAGACTCGAACACAGCGCAAACAGCACCCCACAACTGCTCGTAAGCATCAGTTGGGAAGTCCTTGCCTGTCTGAGCCTTTACGGCAGCCTTGAACTTTGCAACAAGGTCCTTGAGAGCCTCTACGCTGAGGTCCTTGTCAAGAACTACGCCCTGCTCCTCCTTAACTTTCTCGATGATAGCCTCGAATGGATCGATCTCCTCCTTGCTTGTCGGCTTCATACCGAGAACAACGTCACCGTACATCTGTACGAAACGGCGGTATGAGTCCCAAGCGAACTTCTCGTTGCCGGTCTTCTTAGCAAGACCCTCTACAACGATGTCGTTAAGACCGAGGTTGAGGATTGTGTCCATCATACCAGGCATTGATGCACGGGCACCTGAACGCACTGATACCAACAATGGATTGGTTGGGTCGCCGAATGTAGAGTTCATCAAGTTCTCGATGTTGTTCACAGCGGCCTTAACCTCTGCCTGGAGAAGCTCGATTACCTTCTCTCTGCCAAGGCTGTAGTACTCGCCACAAACCTCGGTTGTGATGGTAAATCCTGGAGGAACGGGGATGCCGATGAGGTTCATCTCCGCCAAGTTTGCACCTTTACCTCCTAACAAGTTTCTCATTGACGCGTTACCTTCAGCAAGACCATTACCAAAGGTATAGACTCTTTTGTCTGCCATAAATTTTTGAGTTTATTGTTTGTTGATAAATAAAAAATTGTTTTAACTGAATCACATTGTCGGCGCCTTTGTTTAGGCTGTCCAACTAATTTGCAAATATAACAAAAATGTTTGTAATCCGAAATTTCTGCAAGAAAATATCACATAATAAAATGAAAAAAATAAGTTATTTGTCCAAAAACGCATTTTATCGGGATTTTAGGTGTATATTCGCAATGATTTTATAGATTGCGATACTTTACACTTGTTGTAGGTGTGTTGGCAGGCGCTGCGCTTTTTGTGTTGCTGCTGCTGTGTCGCGGTTTTATGTTTGCAATAAATCAATCAATTATAATGGCAAGAAAAAAGAAAGTGCTCCCATTGTTCGAGGGAGTTAAGATTACCGGAGTGGCTGCCGAAGGAAAGGCACTTGCAAGGGTAGAAGATCTTGTGGTTTTTGTGCCCTATGTGGTTCCGGGTGATGTTGTCGACCTTCAGGTGAAACGTAAAAAACATAGCTATGCCGAGGCTGAGGCTGTGAAGTTCCATGAATATTCAACAGAGCGCGCACAGCCGTTCTGTAAGCATTACGGCGTGTGCGGTGGTTGTAAATGGCAGTGCTTGGCGTATGAGCATCAACTCAAATACAAACAGCAGCAGGTTGTGGATGCGCTTACCCGTATCGGCAAGGTGGAGCTGCCTGAGGTGATGCCTATCCTGGGCTCTGAAAAGACGCGCGAATATCGCAATAAACTTGAGTTTACTTTCAGCAACAAGCGTTGGCTCACATGGGAAGAGGTGGCCGAGAATGTCGAGTATGACAACATGAATGCATTGGGCTTCCATATTCCCGGTGCTTTTGACAAAGTCCTCGACATTCAGGAGTGCGCTCTTATGCAGGGGCTGAACAATCGTTTGCGCAATGGCATAAGGGATTTCGCCAATGCCGAGGGTGTTCCTTTCTATGATTTGCGTTCGCATTCAGGAGTGCTCCGTGGCATGATGTTGCGTACGTCGACAACCGGTGAGGTTATGCTTCTCATTCAGGCTCGCGTGGAGTGTGACGGCGATAAGATGTGTTTGGAAAAAACTTTACAATATGTGGCGGACAATTTCCCCGAAGTTACTTCTCTACTGTATGTGATAAACAATAAATGCAACGACACTTTCGGGGACCTTGAGGTTGTTACCTATAAAGGTACGGATGTTATATATGAGGAGATGGAGGGCCTGCGTTTCAAGGTTGGACCCAAGTCTTTCTATCAGACTAACAGTGAACAGGCATATAACTTGTATAAAGTGGCCCGTGAGTTCGCGGCACTTACCGGTGAGGAGGTTGTTTATGACCTTTATACCGGTACCGGCACAATCGCGAACTTTGTTGCGGCAAAAGCGAAAAAGGTTGTCGGTATCGAGTATGTAGAGGATGCTATCATTGATGCCCGTGTGAATGCGGAGCTTAATGGTTTTGATAACCTCACATTCTTTGCCGGTGATATGAAGGATATTCTTACCCGCGATTTTATAAACGAGCACGGCCGTCCAGATGTCATAATAACCGACCCGCCACGCGCCGGGATGCATACAGATGTGGTTGATACGATTCTTTTTGCGGCTCCAAAGCGTATTGTGTATGTGAGTTGCAATCCGGCTACTCAGGCACGTGACCTACAGTTGCTTGATGTAGATTACAAGGTGGTTGCAGTGCAGCCTGTCGATATGTTCCCGCATACGCATCATGTAGAGAATGTTGTGCTGCTTGAACGAAAAGATGCTAATTAATTGAGGTTTAACGCTATGAAAAAGAATATAAAAAGTCTTTTGACTTTCAAGGTGCTTGCAGATGCCATTCTTATAGACTTTATTATGGAGAAGATGCACGGCATCAGCCGTAATAGAGCTAAAGCTTTAATCACTAATAGGGTTGTGCTTGTAAATAATGCGATTACAACCCATCCGTTGACAGAGTTGAAAGCGGGCCAGGTTGTTCAGTTGGATCGCTCAAAACATAAAAAGGCGTTCCATAGTAATGATATTGATATAGTATACGAGGATCCGTATCTTTTGGTTGTTGATAAACGCCCAGGGTTGCTTTCTATGAGCAACAATACCCGTCAGCAGACTGTGCAGACGGTGCTCAACCGTTATCTTGAGAAGGGAGGCGGCCGTAATACTTCGCATCTGGTGCATCGTCTTGACCGTGATACCTCGGGTCTTATGGTCTATGCCAAGGATGTGCAGACCCAGCAATCGCTTATAGATGGTTGGCAGCATCTTGTGACCGACCGTAGGTACATTGCTTTGGTTGAGGGTGAATTGGAATCACAGCGTGGTAGGATACAGTCATGGCTCACAGAGGATAAACGATTTATAACGCATTCAAGTCCAGTTGATAATGGTGGAAAATTTGCAGTGACACATTATAACGTTCTTGAATCGTCTAATGGCTATTCGCTTGTAGAATGTGAGCTTGAAACTGGTCGTAAGAACCAGATTCGTGTACACATGGCCGACCTTGGTCATCCTGTGGTTGGTGACCATAAGTATGGTAGTGAGATTGACCCGATGCGACGTCTTGGATTGCATGCTTATATGCTCTGTTTTACACATCCGGTGACCGGCAAACATCTGCGCTTTGAGACCCCGGTTCCTGTTCCTTTTGAAAAATGTCTTGATGGCAGGTAGACGATTACTTCCTTTGCTGTTTTTTGTGGTTGCGTTTTTCTTTACAGGTAATGCTTCCGCTCAATTTATCCCCGGCAAAAAGTCGGGGGACGGTGCAGTAGTGGAGTATAAAAAAGTGGCTGCAGGTGATAGTGCTCGTGTCAGGAAGAGTAGGCTTGGGCCAAAGAAGAGGAACTCATCTGTAAAGTCTGAAAAAGGTTCGGCAAAGAAATTGAAAACAGGTGGACGTTCTTCTGTGAAACGGGGCTCGTCCAGAGTTGTGCCGTCAAAGAAACGCGGCGGAAATGTAGCTTCCCCAAAGGTGGATTCCCTTCGATACGAACCTGTAAAGTATAGGCTCGGCGACCGCATGATTATGCGTGGAGATTCGGGTATGGATGTCAGAAATGTGGCAAGGATTCTGGTTAAAAAGCTTTACATTGGAGAGGATAGCATAATATACACGAAAGATGGTGGTGTTTTGTATGACGGTGATCTGGTGAGGGCTGTCAAGCACTTCCAGGAATTCAATGGGCTGTACCCCGATGGTATAATAAGTTCCGAGGTTGTAAAGGCTTTGAGGCGTAGGAAGTAGGCCCCTGTGGTAGATAGCCTTCTCTTGCTGCTGTGCTGATTGTGCTGCTGTATATGTACGGGAGAATGGTCTGGTATTGTTGTCTTGGTTATGGCGATATAAAAAAGGTGTATGTCACGTGACATACACCTTTATACTTTTTTGTTACCTGCTTACTTCTTCAAAGTCTTGCTGTAACGGCTCATGAACTTGTCAACGCGACCTGCTGTATCGACAAGCTTAGCCTTACCTGTGTAGAATGGGTGAGATGTGTTAGAAATCTCAAGCTTTACCAATGGGTAAGTCTCGCCCTCGAACTCAATAGTCTCCTTTGTGTTGCAAGTTGACTGTGAAAGGAAGCAATCGCCGTTTGACATGTCCTTGAAGACAACAGGGCGATATGATGCTGGATGAAGATCTTTTTTCATTATCGTATTGTTTTTTTAATTTTTATTTGCTGGTAACAAATGTAGTGTAATGGCTTTCGAGGTGCAAAGGTAATAAATCTTTTCTTTATGGCAAAATGTTTGCCTTTTATTTTTTTTCTCTTCAAAAACTTCAAAATAGAATCATATGCGAAATATGTATAATTTTCTTCCAGTCGCTAATAAAATGACCTTTAAATCTTGTTATCTTTCTATATTTTAATAATATTCTTGCAACAATGGTTTTTTGATGATATCTTTGTTGTGTGCAATTTGATTGTATAAAACTAAAAAGTATGGGTTTATGGAGTTGTATGATTTTGTTGTCAGAGATAACGCAGGTAAAGAAGTGGCAATGTCTGCATTCAAAGGCATGGTGCTGCTTATTGTGAATACTGCTACCGGCTGTGGTTTTACGCCCCAATACGAGGGACTTCAGAAATTGTATGCGCGGTATAGTTCTCAAGGATTCGTGATATTGGATTTCCCATGTAACCAGTTCGGGCATCAGGCGCCGGGCAGCGACGCTGAAATAGACAGCTTCTGCACTTTTAAGTACGGTACCACTTTCCCTCGCTTTGGCAAAGTGGATGTGAACGGGGAAAAAGCCTCTCCTTTATTCACGTATCTTAAAAAGCGTGCGGGTGGTTTCCTCGGGGACCGCATCAAATGGAATTTTACAAAGTTTCTTGTTTCTCGTGAGGGTAGTGTGGTCAAAAGATATGCGCCAATGACTGCGCCTGAAAAAATTGAAACAGATATTAAGTCGTTGTTATGAATGAGATGCTTAAACTTGAGAATCAATTGTGCTTCCCTCTTTATGCATGTGCCAAGGAGGTGGTAAGGCGTTATACACCTCTTCTTGAGCCATTGGGTCTTACCTATACGCAGTATATTGCCATGATGGTGCTTTGGGAGCACAAGAGTATTACGGTAAAGGAGCTGGGGAAGAAGTTGTACCTTGATTCGGGAACGCTTACTCCTATGCTCAAGAAGATGGAAAAGTCGGGGTGGCTTGTGCGCGAGAGATCGAAGAGTGACGAGCGTGTTGTTGTTGTGACGGTTGCTCCTGAGGGCGAACGGCTGCAAGAAAAGGCTGCATATGTCCCTTTGAAAATGTCCCGGTGCGTAAAACTGGCTGATGACGAGGCTGCGAAGCTCTATTCGTTATTGAATGTTTTACTTAAGAAAATGTAAATTCTTGTATCTATGAAAAAACACAAATGCAGTGATTGTCCTATGAGGGCAAAGTTCGATAAGAATCCCAAGTCATTTGCTGGCCGTTTCTGGCGTTGGCATATAAATTTCTGTCCTGGGTGGAAGTCTTATTTCAAGAGCCTTCCTGTTGGTGAACAAGAGGCAGTACGCGGTAAGTATCACTTTGCTAAGTACCAATGACGTCATTAAGGCAGCGCAAGCTTCTTTATCTTGCGGCAGCCCTGCTCTGGGGTGTGCCAGGTGCTGTAATTGCCATAAAAGGTGTTATGGCCTACACTTTTGTTGCCAAGCAAAGTCTTTGGTATCTCTTCCCGGTAACAATTGCGGTGATGATTGGCTTTTTCTTTATGTTCAGTCGCATTGTGGCGCGTTATGTATCAAGAATAGAATCTTTGCCGGCCAACAAGGTTACTCTGCTGAATACGTTCTCTTTTCGCAGTTGGCTGCTGATGTTTTTTATGATGGGGCTTGGTATGCTGGTTAAGCTGTTGCCGTGTGTTCCTGTAGGGTTTGTGGCGTCCTTATATTCAGGGCTTGGTTCGATGCTTCTTCTTTCGGCTGCAAGATTTGTACTCCGTGTGCGGTAAATGGTAAACGAAGAAGTCGGCGGGTTTGTTTTATAAAGGGGCTAAAAATGAAATAACCCCCAAAAGTTAGATAAAAACTTTTGGGGGTTATTTTATGCAAAAGAAAGATGATCATTCAGCATTGCTCAAATATATGCAAATGCTTGAGGACAACTGTTGTTGACTCGTTTTTTCTTTGCATCCTGCGCGGGGCAATCTTTGTCTGCACTTTGCGCGATTGTCTGTAAAAAACTCGTCGATATCTGTTTTATTGACTCGTTTTTTTTTGTTGCAAAAAACTCGTCGATATCTGTTTTATTGACTCGTTTTTTCTGTTGTAAAAAAACTCGTCGATAAAATTGCACGCAATTTTATTCTACATACAGTACCAATCCTTTGAGGTATTCGCCCTCTGGGTGATAGATGTTCACCGGGTGATCGGCCGGCTGTGTCAGTTGGTGAAGTATGCGTACGTTGCGCTTTGCCATTGCTGCGGCTGTGAACACGGCTGTGCGGAAATTCTCTTTGCTCACTACCTGTGAACATGAGAATGTGAACAGGATGCCTCCCGGCTGTATCTTTTCTATTGCCTTTGCGTTGAGTCGGCGGTAGCCTATGAGGGCATTGCGCAGGCTGTCGCGGTGCTTGGCAAATGCGGGTGGGTCAAGGATGATGAGGTTGTAGTTGTTTCCCATGCGGTCGAGGAAATCGAATGCGTCCTCGGCATATGCTGTGTGGCGTGTGTCGCCGGGGAAGTTCAGCTCGGCATTGGCATTTGTCAGGTCAATGGCCTTTGAGGAGCTGTCCACGGAGTGTACTATCTCGGCTCCGCCGCGCAGTGCGTAGATTGAGAAACCGCCTGTGTAGCAGAACATGTTGAGCAGCTTGCGTCCCTTGGCGTACTTCTCGAGCAATGAGCGGTTCTCGCGCTGGTCGACGAAGAATCCGGTCTTCTGTCCGCGCAGCCAGTCGATATGGAACTTGAGCCCGTATTCTGTTGAGATACACTCGGCGTTGCCACCCATGATATATCCGTTGTCCTTGTTTATGTCGGCTTTGTAGGGCAGGGTGGTGTCCGATTTGTAATATATGTTCTTTATCTTGTCGCCCATTATCTTCTTTACGGCTTCGGCAATATCCATGCGGTTCACGTGCATTCCTACGCTGTGGGCCTGCATTACGGCTGTGTCACCGTACATGTCAATGATGAGACCGGGGAGGTTGTCGCCCTCGCCGTGTACAAGACGGTATGTATTGTTGTCCTCACGTGACGAGATGCCTGTCCTTTCGCGAAGGTCGTATGCGGTGGCTATGCGCGTTTCCCAGAATTTCTGGTCTACCGGCTCGTCCTTGAATGTGAGCACTCTGACGGCGATGCTGCCCACTTGCACGTGTCCGCGTGCTATGAACTCGCGGTCATTGGTGTAGACAGTTACCACGTCGCCCTCTTCGGGCTTGCCTTCTATGCGTTGGATGGCGCCGGAGAATATCCAGGGGTGATAGCGGCGCAGTGACTCTTCTTTGCCTCGTTTAAGAATGACGGCTTTTTCCATTTTATGTTTATTTTGTTTGTTCTAATCTGTTGTATATCTCAAGGCATGCCCATGCGTCGGTAGCGGCGTAGAGCTTCTGCTTGTCAGTGAGGACATCGTTCTCCCAGTTCGTGAGCTGCTGGCTTTTTGATATGCGCTTGCCGAAGACGATGGCGAAGATCTTTTGCAGGCTCTTTTCTTCAATGCCGAACTCGCCCACGTGCTTCTGCAGGTCGAAGAAACCGCCGGCCTTGAATTTCCGGCGTCGGCATAGTGCCTGATAGTCGTCGTGCAGCGAAAGGCCTATTTTTGTTATCTCCTGATTCTCGAGAAGCGATATCAGGGAATCGGGGATGCCTACGCGGTTGAGTCTGATGAGAAAGCAGGTATCAGCAGTCGATAGCTGTATAAGTGAGACTTCGTACTGAACACCTTTGCGGAACGAAGGGCGTGTCTCTGTGTCAATGCCCAGTATTCTCTCGCCTGATAAGGCTTTTACGGCCTTGTCGGTGTCTGCGACGGTGTCGATGGTGATTATGCGTCCCTCGAACGCTACTGTCGGCATCCCGCTTATATCGCTTTTCTCGATGTGTGCGCTGTAATTACTCATTATTCTGCTCCGGCTCTTCGTCGTTTGTGTTGTATCTTGCGTCATGCAGTGCACGCATTGTATTCACGAGTGTCTGTCCCCAATATTGGGTGAAATGTTCCTTGCATTCAATAATGGCGTCATGCATTGTCTCGTTTATGCCAAGGCGGAATAAGCATACGAAGTTCTTTATGTCCTGATAGATGTCTGCCAAATCTTCTGATATGCTCTTTGTTACAGGGGTGTCACTGTATTTCATGTCCGCAACAAAGACGTCAAGGTAGCTGTCCTTGTCGGTGAGCAGGTCGAATATTGTCATGCGCAGGACCTCGTAACTGTCTTCTGTTACAAAATCTTCGAGGTCGTCTTCGCTGAGACGTTCCTCCTCCGGCAGCATAAGTGCCTTGAGGTAAAGCAGTGGAAGCAGTTTCAGTAGTGTCTCTATGAACTCTTTCCTTGTGTGCTCATTTGCTCTCTCTATGTATGCGCAGAATTCTGCAGCGACAGTGACGAATTCGACGGTATTGCGTGAAAATACGATATCTTCTTTCTCGCTCATCTTCTATGACTTTTGTAGTTTGCCGCGAAGTTACAAAAAAATGACATAGGAACGGGCCTGTAGTATTCACTTTTTTTCGTATATTTGCGGTTAACCGCAAATATGGGATTTTGGGTGGCAAGCCGCACGCATTTGAGAAACCGGAGATTCGGCAGTCGCAACCGGCGCTCTGGCTTCGGCGTCGCAAGCAACGATGATTTTGCGTTTCCGCTGTGAAATCTCAAAGTAAACTTTGCTTATATTGCTCGTTTGTTTGTATATTTGCGTTCGTAAATTCCCCTTATATGCGTAAACTTTGTCAGGTAAGTGTGTCAGGTCTTTGTAAGGGGTTTTGTATTAATGTTTTGATGCGATTTATATACGTATGAGTAATAATAAAAAGAAAAAGATTGATAAAAAGGAGGATGGCTTTTTTGCTAAAATAAAGAGGGGCTGTAGGATTGTAACGGATTTTCTTGCCAACCCGAAGACTCAGTTTGTTGTCGGTGTGGTGCTTGTGGCTTTTGCGGTTTTCCTATTGAGCTCTTTTATCTCGTTCTTCTCTGTCGGTGGAGCCGACCAGAGTGCTGTGGAAGAGGTCCTTGCAGGTGGCAATGCGGTTGCGGCCAACAGCTCGGGCCGTGGTGGTGCATTGCTTGCCCATTATCTGGTGAACGGGTGCTTTGGATGGGCTGCAGTATTGCTTTTCCCGCTTGTGGTACTTTGGGCTATCGGTCTCATGCGTATTTGCGAACTCAAGATACGCCGATGGACGATAATGATACTGACAGCGATGGTGTGGTTTTCGCTCTTCTTCTCGTTTGTCTTTGGAGAAGGTGTCGGTTCGGGTTTCGTCTCTCCCGGAGGAAAACATGGATATCTGCTTCTTGAAAGTATCCAGGAGTATTGTGGAGTCGTTGGCGTGGCGCTTGTGCTTGTGCTGATACTGCTTTTCTTTATGATATATGCGACAAAAGAGACTATTCCCTGGTTGCAGAAAAAGTTTACTGTTGAGCGAGGTCCGTTGAGAAGGGGTGGTGTGTCCGAAGAGGAGTGTGAGGAGGAAGAGTGTGACGAGGAGGCTGGTGATGATCTCGAGGAGGAGTATGTAGAGGGTGATGATGATGGAGATGATGAAGAAGATGACGATGACAGCGGTGATGAAGCAACCGGTGACATTGTTATAGAAATACCCGATGAGCCGGCTGTGTCTGAAGATGATGAACTTGCTGTAAAATTCGATGATATGTCGAGGAAGGTAGCGTCAGAGACGGTTCCGGCCGGGGATGACGGGCTCTCTATGGAGGTGGAGAAGGCCGAGGGTGATGTGGATATGGGCGGCGATATGATTCGTCCGATAAATCCCAAGGATGAATTGAGCTACTACAAGCCTCCTACACTTGACCTGCTTGAGGAGTATGAACAGGCGGCTCAGGCTATTGACCGTGACGAGCAGGCGAAGAACGCAAATAAGATTGTCGAGGTGCTGCGTAATTTTGGCATTGAAATCAGCTCTATCAAGGCTACCGTCGGTCCTACGATCACGCTTTATGAGGTTACACCGGCTCCCGGTGTAAGGATTATGAAGATACGTAATCTTGAGGATGATATTGCAATGAGCCTCTCTGCGCTTTGTATACGTATCGTGGCTCCTATTCCGGGTAAGGGTACGGTCGGCATCGAGGTCCCTAATGCCCACAAGCAGATTGTTCCTATGGTCTCGCTGCTTAACAGCCGCAAGTACAAGGAGACTGATATGGAGTTGCCTTTGGCTTTGGGTAAAACCATTTCGAATGAGGTTTACATGGTGGATATGGCCAAGATGCCTCACTTGCTCGTGGCTGGTGCGACCGGTATGGGTAAGTCTGTAGGTCTCAATGCAATCATAACTTCGTTGCTCTACAAGATGCATCCTGCTTATCTCAAGTTTGTGATGGTTGACCCCAAAATGGTGGAGTTGAGCCTTTATGGTGTGCTCGAGAAACACTTCCTTGCTAAGCTCGAGGGTGAGGACGAGCCTATCATTACCGATGTCAACAGGGTGGTGCGTACGCTCAAGTCTCTGTGTGTTGAAATGGATAACCGATATAAACTGTTGCAACTTGCATCGGTGCGTTCGGTAAAGGAGTATAATGCGAAGTTCCTCAACAAAGAGTTGTTGCCTACATTGGGACACCGCTTTATGCCATATATCGTTGTGATTATTGACGAGTATGGTGATCTGATGATGACGGCCGGTCGTGAGGTTGAACAGCCGATAGCGCGTATAGCGCAGAAGGCGCGTGCCGTGGGTATCCACATGATAATTGCAACACAGCGTCCTACGACGAATATCATTACCGGTACCATCAAGGCGAACTTCCCTGCCCGTATGGCTTTCCGTGTGATATCGGCAATCGACTCGCGTACAATCCTTGACCGTTCGGGCGCAAACCAGTTGCAGGGTAGGGGTGATATGCTCTTCCTGGCAGGGAATGATCCGGTGCGTGTGCAGTGTGCATTGGTGGAGACCAAGGAGGTGGAGCGTGTATGTGCCCATATTGCAAAACAGCAGGGTTACTTGCAGGCTTATATCCTGCCTGAACCTGATGACAGTGGCGACGTCGGTAGCGATGGCAGTGGTATGCGCGGCGATGTAAGCCTTGATAAACTCGATCCTTTGTTTGCGGAGGCTGCGCGTATAGTTGTGCTTGCACAGCATGGCTCTACGTCACTTATACAACGTAAGTTGGAGATCGGTTTCAACCGTGCCGGGCGTATTATGGACCAGTTGTGCCGTACTGGTATAGTCGGTGAACAGGAGGGTAGCAAACCGCGTCAGGTGCTATGTGCCGATGAGGCCGACCTTGAGTTCCGTCTGAAGAGTCTTTTGTAAGTAAATATGTGGATGATGAAAAGGTCTGTAATTCTGTTTTTTGCGTTTTTCCCACTTTTTGCGGTAGCACAGAATGGTGCTGTGGCCATGCTTGACAAGGCTGTTGCGGTCATCAAGTCCGATGCAGCAGTGCAGATGGATTATGATTACACCGTATATGATGACGATGATGTTATCGTTTATAGCGATAATGGGACAATGAGGCTGGACAATGACCGCTATTCCTTGATTATGGAGAATATGAAGGTGTGGTGCAATGGTAAGGTGCAGTGGAGCTATATGAAGGATATTGATGAGGTGTATATTACTGATGCCGACTCCGAGGAGGCCCAGAACCTATCACCTCTTTATATAATGGAAAAGTATAGGACAAACTATGCGTTGGCTTTTGTGGACAAGGGTGCTTCGGCTGTAGTCGTCCTTACAGCCGAGGATGCCGAGGAGGAGATAGGGAAAATTGAACTGGTGATAGAGAAGAAGAGTGCGCGTCTGCAGAGCCTGTTTATCTATATGCCTTCGCAAGGTAGGGTCGAGGTCTTCCTCAATAATTATGTGGCAAAATGCAGTTTCGGTGACAAGGATTATGAATGTCCTGTAAATGCGTTTCCAACAGCTGAGATAATAGATATGAGATAATTTAAAAAAATATGATTATGAATAGAACTAAATGTTTGGTTATCGGCTCAGGCCCTGCGGGCTATACAGCTGCAATTTATGCGTCACGCGCGAACTTGTCACCGGTGCTTATTGAAGGTATGCAGCCCGGCGGTCAGTTGACACAGACAACTGTGATCGAGAACTTTCCCGGTTTTCCTCAAGGTATAACCGGTCCCGAACTTATGGACAATATGCGTCAGCAGGCAATCAATGTAGGTGCTGACGTGCGTTCTGGCAGTGTTGTTGACGTGGATTTCGAGTCATTGCCATATAAGGTTACTCTTGATGACGGTAGCGTTGTAGAGGCCGATACCGTTATCGTGGCTACAGGTGCGGCTGCGAAATATCTCGGCTTGCCCGATGAAATCAAATATCAGGGTATGGGCGTGAGCGCTTGTGCTACTTGTGACGGTTTCTTCTACCGTAAGAAGGTGGTTGCTGTTGTGGGTGGCGGTGACACTGCCTGCGAAGAGGCCAACTATCTTGCTTCTCTTGCGGCAAAGGTGTATCTCATTGTGCGCAAGCCTTATCTGCGCGCTTCAAAGGCAATGCAGGACCGCACTCTTGCGAATCCGAAGATTGAGGTGCTCTTTGAACATAACACCGAAGGTCTTTTCGGTGAGAATGGAGTAGAGGGTGCTCATCTTGTATCGCGTAAGGGTGAGGCTGATGAGAGACACTACGATATCGCTATTGACGGTTTCTTCCTCGCAATTGGCCACAAACCTAACAGCGATGTATTCAAGAAGTACCTGAAGACCGATGAGACAGGTTACTTTGTTCCAGCCGATGCAAGTGGTGTGAAGACTGTTGTGCCCGGTGTGTTCGTGGCCGGTGACGTTGCCGATCCTCACTACCGTCAGGCGATTAACGCCGCTGCCAGCGGTTGTCGTGCTGCAATGGAGGCGGAGCGCTACCTTTCTAATATGTAATCTTTTGTGAGATTGATGAACCTCAAAGGCCGGCCTTTGAGGTTCATTGTCGTATATAATTGTATGTGGCTGGGTGAGAAATATTTGCAGAAAAGTTTCTCTGAATGAAAAATATTTGCTATCTTTGCACCCGATTTAGTCCGTAGGGGTTGAGGAAGACGTGCTCACGAAGGGAACGCACCTCGCGGAATTCACAATAAAAGCGATTAATTAAATGTACGCAATTGTTGAGATTAATGGACAGCAGTTCAAGGCTGAGGCTGGCAAGAAGCTGTTCGTGCACCACATCAAGGGTGCTCAGAATGACACAACAGTGGAGTTTGACCGCGTGTTGTTGTTGGATAATGACGGTGCAGTGACTGTAGGTGCTCCTACAGTTGAGGGCGCTAAGGTAGTTTGCTATATCGGCAATGTTCGTGAGATGAAGATTGTTCGCAAGTCTAAGGACGGTCAGAACATCGTTACAACACGCACTATCGACCCTACATTGGTTAAGGGTGACAAGGTGCTTGTTTTCCACAAGCGTCGTCGCAAAGGTTACCGCAAGCTTAACGGTCACCGTCAGCAGTTCACAGAGTTAGTAGTTAAGGAAATTATCGGTTAATTTTAAAAGTTTAAGTATTATGGCACATAAGAAAGGTGTTGGTAGTTCAAAGAACGGCCGTGAGTCAGCAAGCCAGAGACTTGGTGTTAAAATCTGGGGTGGCCAGGCATGCAAAGCCGGTAATATCATCGTACGTCAGCGTGGTACAGTCCACAATCCCGGTGCAAACATCGGTATGGGTAGTGACCACACTCTCTACGCTTTGGTTGACGGTATCGTAACATTCAAGCGTGGTAAGAACGACAAGAGCTACGTTTCTGTTGCTCCTTTTGCAGAGAAGAACTAAAAATCTTGTCAAACACACTCTGAAAGGCAATCTCAATCTTGGGGTTGCCTTTTTTTGTGTCCATGCTTTTAGGTGGAGCGGGTCGCTCTGTTTGCATTTGTCTTGTAAGTATTTAAAAATTTTGCCATTATGTTATTAAATAATAAAAAATAGTTGTACTTTTGTAATTATTGCCTTGCGGCAATCTTTGAATTGAAGATTATTAAAAATACAATATAACATGCTAACACTTAAAGTTATCAGCCAGGAGACTGAAAAAGTCCTTAAAGGCTTGGAGAAAAAGCATTTCAAGAATGCTAAGGAGACTATAGAGAAAGTGCTTGAATTGGACAAGGTGCGCCGTGCTGCGCAGCAGGAACTTGACAACGTCCTTGCACAGAACAAACAGCTTGCAGCCAAGGTTGGCCAGCTCATGAAGGCGCAGGCTGTTGAAGAGGCTAACGCGGTTAAGGCAGAGGTTGCTGTACTCAAGGATAAGGCCAAGGAGTTACAGGAGAAAATGGATGCTGCTGCCGAGGAACTCCAGCAGGTGCTTTATACTATCCCGAATATTCCTTACGACGAGGTTCCCGAGGGTGCTGTTGCCGAGGATAATGTGGTTGAGAAGACCGGCGGAACAGAGACTGTTCTTCCTGAAAACGCTCTTCCTCACTGGGAACTCGCAAAGAAATATGACCTCATCGACTTTGACCTTGGAGTAAAGATTACCGGTGCCGGTTTCCCTGTATACAAGGGTAAGGGTGCCCAGCTCCAGCGTGCACTCATCAACTTCTTCCTCGATGAGGCCCGCAAGGCTGGTTATGTCGAGATAATGCCTCCAACCGTTGTTAATGCAGCTTCGGGTTACGGTACAGGACAGCTTCCCGATAAGGAGGGCCAGATGTATCATTGTGACCTCGATGACCTCTATCTCATTCCGACAGCCGAGGTGCCTGTGACAAATATCTACCGTGATGTTATCCTTGATGAGAAACAGCTTCCTATCAAGAACTGTGCCTATACACAGTGTTTCCGTCGCGAGGCGGGCTCATACGGCAAGGATGTACGTGGTTTGAACCGCCTGCACGAGTTCTCAAAGGTTGAGATTGTACGTATCGATACTCCGGAGCACAGCAAGGAGTCTCACAAGGAGATGCTTGAGCATGTTGAAGGTCTTCTCAAGAAACTTGAGCTCCCATACCGCATTCTCCGTCTCTGTGGCGGTGACATGAGCTTCACTGCCGCTCTCTGTTTTGACTTTGAGGTATATTCCGAGGCTCAGCAGCGTTGGCTTGAGGTTTCTTCGGTGTCTAACTTCGACAGCTATCAGGCTAATCGCTTGAAGTGCCGTTACCGCAATGCCGACAAGAAGACCGAACTCTGTCACACTCTCAACGGTTCAGCTCTTGCTCTCCCACGTATTGTGGCTGCTCTCCTTGAGAACAACCAGACACCGGAGGGTATACGTATTCCTAAGGCGTTGGTACCGTATTGTGGGTTTGAAATTATAGACTAAAGCCCACTAAAAAGGTGATAACTGCGTTACGCGGTAAGGCGTAAATCCTCATTTACGTTCAGTAAACTCCGGTTTCCGCCTTTACCGCAGCCTTTTTATCCTACTTTTTATTGAACGTTTAAATGGATTGTGGTGCTGTCGCGTTACACAATAACTTTAATAGACTAAAACATTGGCTATGTTCAAAATAGTTTCAAAAGAGCAGTTCTCGGAAAAGGTTTTCCGTCTGCGTGTAGAGGCTCCGCTTATTGCAAAGGCATACAGAGCCGGTAACTTTGTGATTCTTCGTGTAGGTGAGAAGGGTGAGCGTATTCCGCTTACCATTGCTCATGCCGACCCGGAAAAGGGGCTCATCACTCTGGTTATCCAGAAGGTGGGTCTCAGTTCAAGCCGCGTATGTGACCTCAACGAGGGTGACTACATAACGGATGTGGTGGGTCCTCTCGGTCAGGCAACACATATCGAGAATTTCGGTACAGTTGTATGTGCCGGCGGTGGTGTAGGTGTTGCGCCTATGTTGCCTATCGCTACTGCATTGAAGAAGGCGGGAAACCGCGTGATTTCTGTGCTTGCGGGCCGTTCAAAGGATCTTATCATCCTCGAGAAAGAGGTACGTGAGGTGTCTGATGAGGTAATCATCATGACCGATGACGGCTCATACGGTGACAAGGGTCTTGTTACCGAGGGTATCGAGCGTGTAATCAAACGCGAGAAGGTAGATCACTGTGTGGCTATCGGTCCTGCAATAATGATGAAGTTCGTGTGCAAGCTCACAAAGCAGTATGAGATTCCTACCGTGGTGTCTCTCAACACAATCATGGTTGACGGTACCGGTATGTGCGGTGCGTGCCGTGTAACAGTGGGCGGCAAGACAAAGTTTGTTTGTGTGGACGGTCCAGAGTTTGACGGTCATCAGGTTGACTTTGACGGAATGATGCAGCGTCTCGGGTCGTTCAAGGCCGAGGAGGCGCATGAACTTGAGAAACTTGAGCCGGTTGAGTGTGCGAGCGAGTGCGACGACCTTACAAACCGCGATGCCGCTTGGCGTGTGGAGCTCCGTAATAAGATGAAGCCTAAGGAACGTACTGCTATCGAGCGCTGTCCGATGCCTGAGCTTGAGCCTGCTTACCGTGCGACAAAGCTGCGCGAAGAGGTCAATACCGGCCTTACAAAGGAAATGGCTCTTGTTGAGGCGCAGCGTTGTCTCGACTGTCCGAAGCCTGCTTGTATGGAGGGTTGTCCTGTAAGCATCAAGATTCCTTCATTCATCAAGAATATCGAGCGTGGCGAGTTTGTAAAGGCTGCCCAGGTGCTCAAGATGACAAGTTCACTGCCGGCTGTCTGCGGTCGCGTATGTCCTCAGGAGAAACAGTGCGAGAGCCAGTGTATCCACCTGAAGATGGGACACAAGGCTGTGGCTATCGGTGCGCTTGAGCGATTTGCTGCCGATTATGCACGCGAGAGCGGTGAGATGCCTGCTCCAGAGGTGGCTCCTGCAAACGGCATGAAGGTGGCTGTTGTGGGTTCGGGTCCTGCCGGTCTCTCTTTTGCCGGTGACATGGCAAAGCTCGGCTATGCGGTTACTGTCTTTGAGGCTCTGCATGAGATTGGTGGCGTGCTCAAGTACGGTATACCTGAGTTCCGTTTGCCGAACTCTATAGTTGAGCACGAGATCGAGAATCTGCGTGCCATGGGCGTGGAGTTTGTAAAGGACTGCGTCGTGGGCAAGACAATATCTATCGCCCAGTTGCAGGAAGAGGGTTTCAAGGGTGTCTTTGTGGCATCGGGTGCCGGTCTGCCTAACTTCATGAATATACCGGGTGAAAACTCTATAAATATCCTTTCTTCTAATGAGTATCTTACCCGTGTGAACCTTATGGATGCTTCAAATCCGGATACTGATACTCCAATGCACATCGGCAAGCGTGTGGCTGTCATCGGTGGTGGTAACACTGCTATGGACTCTGTACGTACAGCGCTCCGTCTGGGTGCAGAGAAGGCTATGATCATCTATCGTCGCAGTGAGGCCGAGATGCCTGCACGTCTTGAAGAGGTGAAGCATGCGAAAGAGGAGGGAGTTGAGTTCCTTACCTTGCATAATCCAATTGAGTACATTGCTGATGAGAAAGGCTGTGTCAAACAGATTGTCCTCCAGAAAATGGAACTTGGCGAGCCTGATGCATCTGGTCGACGTTCACCGGTACCTGTAGAAGGTGCAATAGAGAAAATTGATATCGATATGGCAGTAGTCTCTGTAGGTGTAGCTCCTAACCCGCTTGTTCCCACATCGGTAGAGGGTCTTGAGCTCGGTCGTAAGAATACCATTGCGGTGAATGAGAATATGCAGTCTTCTATTCCGTTTATTTATGCGGGTGGTGATATCGTGCGCGGAGGCGCTACTGTTATCCTTGCCATGGGTGACGGACGTCGTGCAGCAGCTGCAATGCACGAGAGCCTGAGTAAGTAATCGGTTGCTTAATATAACGTGAGTTCGATATAAGCTAAATCAAATCGCGAACCTGTCATCCCGACAGA
>CALCYA010000125.1 GCA_937906165.1 uncultured Bacteroidales bacterium
CCTCTGCTTGTAAGGCAGATGCTCTAAACCAGCTGAGCTAAACGTCCAATATGTCGCAATCCTTAATTGCGATGCAAAAGTACAGCAAATTATTTTTACTACCAAATATTTTGGCATAAAATTTTCGATTCAATCATAAAAATCTTCAAAACAGAGCATTTCTTCTCATATACGAGCCTATAAAGACAAAACAGCAACGGCAGTTCGACACAAAAGACAAAAGAACAAATGCCTTTATAGCAAAGAAGACAAATCATACAAACGCACTCAGCCGGCAGCAGCACCATATACCAATATAAAAAAAAGAAAAGGGCAAGCCTAATGGCCTGCCCTTTCATATCGTATACCGTATTGATTACTTAACGATCTCAACAACAGCACGACGGTTCAAGTACTTAGAAGAGAGCTCGTCTGTCTCGCCAACAGCAACTACCTCTACATCCTCAACACCAGCAGCCTTGAGAACCTCAGCCACAGCGTTTGCACGAGCCTCAGCAAGACCCTTGTTGTACTCCTCAGAACCGATAGTATCAGTGTAACCGATAACTCTCAGCTTAACACCAGCCTCAGCAGCAGCCTTAGCATAAGCCTCGATGTTCATCTGCTCCTTCTTAGAAGCGATCTTAGAAGAACCGAATGCGAAGAAGATAGACTCCTTAACATCAACCATAGAAGGTCTGTTCTTCAAATCGTTGTAAGCAGCGTTCAACTTGTCATAGTCGTTCTTGAGAGCCTTGTAAGCATTCTTCAACTTGTTGTTCTCAGCCTGAGCGTCGTTCAACTGTGACATAAGCTCAGCAAGAGCAGCAGCGTGCATAGCGCTGAGAGCAGGAACGTCAACAGTGTTGTCCCAACCTACCTTGTTGAACTTGTAAGTAAGACCGAGGTTAGCAGACCACATCATGTCGTGACCAGAAGTACCTGATACGCCGCTGAAACCGTTACGCAAGAAAGTACCTGCCAACTCGAGGTTGATAGCCCAGTGCTTAGATACGCGGAATGTGTTGATGATACCGTAGTTAGCAGTGATAGAACCTGTGAAACCATCGAAATCCTCGTGGTTCATAGCCTCACGGCCTGCCCAACCAACACCTACATAAGGAATGAAGTTCCAGATACGCTTCTCGTTGTAACCACAGAAAAGGTTGCTGAGGTTGAACATAGCGTCAAAGTGGAAGTTCATATACATTGTGTGATCAGCCTCCTCGAAAGTCTGGATATTAAGACCCTGATAAGCTACTCTCCAACCGAAACCAGGAGTATGCCACTTACCAACGTATACATTGAGTGCTGGAGAAAGGTGATCGAATGGGCTCTCACCGTTTGTTACAACACCGTTATAGAGGTTAACACCGCCGTTAACACCAAGGAACCAGTTGCTGCCAAAACCATTGGTAGCTACAGAGTTCTTCTTAGTAGGAACTACGACCTCATTAACTGTCTCCTGTGCATTAGCAGTAGAGAACATGGCAATAGCAGCTACTGCCAAAGAAATCATAAATTTTTTCATACTTAAAACTAATTAGAATCTTATATTATGTTATTTGTTACTTTTATGGTCAATGTCTATACAACACGCATAAAACATTTTTGTTTAAATACGCTGTTTCACAGCACTTTGCCATAAAACAGTATATCACACTATCCATTCTTGTGCAAATTTACATAAATTTCACAATACAGCACCAACAACACAGGCAAATAAGACATTTGTTAACACTATTTAACAATTAAAACATACCCAATTTCCCTATTTTGTAAAAAAACGGTCTATTTCATTGTCGGATACAATATGTATTATTGTTTTCCCATCCGGAGTCCTGGACGGAAGCGGAGTCCGGAAAAGTTCGTCTACCAGACTCTTCATCTCCTCGGCAGAAAGAAGCTGACCTGAGACAATCGCCACATCCTTGGCCATCACATTGGCCAGTTGGTCATACATTTTCTCCTTCGCCCCGGTTGTCTGCTCCATTGTGCTATGCAATATATCCATCAGTAGCTTGACTGGAGAGAGCCCGTCAAGATCGGCCGGAACACCTTGCAACACATATGTTCCTCCACCAAGAGAAGAAATGTCAAAACCCAAAGAGAGCAGTTCGCTACTTATAGACTCCAACACACTACTCTCACCAACCGACAGTTCTACCCTCTCGGGAAAAAGAAGTCCTTGAACCGGAGCACTGCTGTCCTGGAGCTGCTTCCTATACCTTTCGTACAATACCCTTATGTGAGCCCTGCGCTGATGTACCCACATAAGACCCGACTTGACCGGTATAAGTATATATTGCCCTTTATACTGCGACATAGGAACGAACTCCTCCTGAATAAGTGCATCGGCAGGAGCTTCCGAAATCGCAGACTGCATTACAATCTCGTTGGGCAGATCTTCAAACGGCGACAGGTCAAGCGTAGTCTTTTTGTTTGAAGCACCTTCGTAAAGCATTTCCCACATGGAATCCCCACCATTATACTCAGGAGCACGGTTCTTGAAAGGATTGTAATCGGACTTATATGAGATTTTGGGCGCTGAAACAGGAACTTCCGACGGGCCCGAAAGGTCCATCACAGGAATATCAGGGATATCGTCGTCGTCAAAGCCCAGACTTGGAGCGGCATTGAAACGGCCAAGAGACTCACGGACTGCCGCACATATGATTTTCCAAAGACTTGATTCATCCTCGAACTTTATTTCAGTTTTAGTGGGATGTATATTCACATCAATACGTGAAGGGTCCACATCAAGTGACAGGAAGAAAGGCACCTGTTCCCCTTGAGGAATTATTTCGCCGTAAGCCTCAAGGACAGCCTTTGCAAAATAGGGGTGACGCATATAACGTCCATTGACAAAGAAGAACTGCAACGCACCTTTCTTGCGCGCACTTTCAGGGGCACCGACAAATCCTTTCACATTGATGAGGGTACTTGTGACTTCCACTTCTATGAGTTGGGAATTTATCCTCTTTCCGAACAGATTGGCAATCCTTTGACGGAAAGACGAGGGCGGCAGGGAAATCATTTCCGAACCATTGTGAGACAAAGAGAACTCTACATCGCAATTCACAAGAGCGACACGTTCAAACTCGGTCACAATATTGTTCAGCTCGGTCTGTACGGATTTTAGGAACTTACGGCGCGCCGGTATATTGAAAAACAGGTTCTTGACCTTGAAATTGCTGCCACAGGGGGCCGCGATAGGTTCCTGTAGCTCCAACTGCGAACCGGATATGACGATTTGTGTACCCAATTCATCATCGGCCCTGCGTGTAACCAATTCCACCTGCGCAACTGCAACTATCGAAGCAAGGGCTTCACCCCTGAATCCCATGGTTGACAACGCGAACAGGTCTTCGGCACAACTTATCTTTGATGTCGCATGACGCTCAAAGGCAAGGCGTGCATCGGTCTCGGACATGCCTTTACCATTATCGACAACCTGTATAAGGGTACGTCCCCCATCGGTCACTATAACCTGTACTTTTGTAGCACCCGCATCGACAGCATTCTCCATAAGCTCCTTGACTACAGAAGCAGGCCGCTGCACGACCTCACCCGCAGCAATCTGGTTAGCCACCGAATCGGGCAATAGATGTATTATATCTTGCATTATTTTCAAAACTATAGAAGCCAAACACTCTTTACCAGATAAAAGAGCAAGAAGGCACAGATGAACAGCACCACGACTATTGCACCTGACGAAAGTCGTTGCCCTCCCTCCTTGCGGCGCGCCAAATGGGAATCACCGGCCGTAAAAGCACCTTTAAGACGGTCGCGGTAGGACTCCTCCCTTGGGGGCAACATACCCAGTTCACGCTTGGCATTCTCAACTATCTTGTCAAGTTTCTCCTTGCGCTCATCAACGAAAATATATTTATGGTCGAACCTGCGCGGCTCCCGTTGTTTGAAATACCCCATCTACTCCTCCTTTCTGAAACGGTCAAGCGTCGGCAACGGAACACTCTCCCTTTTTATCATTTTCAATCTCATGTCAGCATCCTTGCCTCTCCACACAAAGACATCATCCTTGCTCACAGGACGCACATAATCGAACCACGCAAAATTATCAAGATAACAAGCTTCGGGCGGGCGTTGGCTCATCGGATAGAAAACACCTTTGGACTCTTTAGGTACAACGACCTTGTCTACCTGACCATCCTTTACAAAAGCTGTTGCGCGGCCTGCAGTAGTGGTGTTCATGCCTACATATGTACTATCCTCGTCAAGAGGGAAGAACACTATCTCCACGCTACCTATCACCTGCATCTCGGAGAGTTTGTTCTCGCTGAAATAGAATTTCATCTCCTGTCCACGTATCTGGTTATAATTAGCGCTGTCCATAGGCTCTGCATAAAGGGTCTGATTAATGACATGTACCCAATCGATAGAGGTACTGTCAAGATATATCTTCACCTCCTCACCAAGCAACTGCACATTGTTGTTCCACAAAATGGGATCCTTATACATCGTCACGCATGTATCACGGGAATCAAAGACAAGGGAGTCACAGACAGCCTGCATACTCTGCCCCCACGCACGCACCTTATTATACGCACGGACCTGTCTGAAAAGAGAATCAGTATTCAGGTTATACGATACCGCCCATATTGTATCGGCGTGCATAAAAAGAGAATCCTTCTGTGAAAAATCGACGACAAGAGCACGCTGTGTCACATAGGCAGAGTCCACAATCTCATTAAGATATGCATACTCACCCGTGAGCATGTTGCGGTCAACAGGATCTTTATATATTATATTTCCGAACATCTCGCTATAACCGGCAGCAGTGTCATAGAATATTGAGTCGGCAGTCACATCCTTGTTGCCATTATAAAGTACAGAACGGTCAAGCAACACGGCCTGTCGTGTACCCATATTATAACGTCCACGCTCGGAATACACCTCGCTTGAACCACTATACATGTTAGTAGGGCCTACAATTGCTGCGACCTTACTTTCAGTATTGTATCTGAGAGTGTCACTGAGCATGCGGAACTGGGGATTCTCGACACTGACGTCATCAAGAAAAAGCGCATCCTTTGAATCGACATTGTACTCGCCATAGTATGAGCTCAAAGTACTCTCCTCATCGGACAGTGTACCGTAATCGAAGAAATACCCGACATTTGTATTACGGTCAAAGTCGAGGCTGTCAGTCTCAAGCACGCTGTTCTTGTCAATAAGCTGCACATTGTTACGCACACGCGCAAGATTGGTATCACCGTCAAAATCGAGATAGTCACCGAACAGGAAGAGAGTATCGCCTTGTTCCATCCTTACATTACCGAATGCCTGGAATGCATTCCTCTTCTGGAAATAGTGGGCACTGTCGCAGTACATGTACATACTGTCGCGACGGAACTGAACGTCACCTACAAGAATCCATGCATCAGGATTTATCTTCTCGTCAAAACGTGTTACGTTGGTATGCAGCATATGAATGTAGCTCTTCTTTTCAGAAGAGCCGCTACCGCTATCCTGCGCACCCGCATAGATAAAACAGCAGAGAAGAGACAAGAATGAGATTATCCTGTGCATAAAGAGACCCGTCATTTATCTTCCTCGTAAAATTCCCAATGTGGATACTTGAATTCACAGTTCCTGCTGTCACTGTTGATTCTCACATATGTATTTTTCTGTTTTTCCTTTATCCACTCCTGAATACGGTTATTGCCGAGTTCCGATTTGTACATCATACTCAAGGTTTCATAGTCATCGGCTATTGTTGCAAGATGAGCTTCTGTCCTTGACCTGAGTTTTGCAACGGCACATACAGTCTTGCCGTTATCGAGAACCCAAGCAAAAGGTTGTGAAAGGCTGTCAACCTCCAGACCGTCTATTACACGGGCAACATCAACAGGAAGTTCCTCTAAAGAGAAATGTGACGAAGCTGTATTCCTGTTGTACATGATACCGTAATTATTGCGGGTATCCTTGTCATGAGAGATAACCTCCGCAGCTTCTTCGAATGTAAACTTGCCCTCTTTAATATCTGTAGATATCGAATCAAGACGCAGAAGCATTTTCTTGATATTCTCGCTTGAACGGACTGGCTTGCGCAGAATGTGGCGCACCTTTATTCTGTCGCCTCGCTTCTCAATAAGCTGTATAATGTGGAAACCATACTCAGTCTCTACTATCTTCGATATCTTGTTTGGGTCGGTAAGATTGAATGCAACAGCAGCAAACTCCGGTGCGAATTCACCGCGGCCACTGAAGTCGAGTTCACCGCCACGCTTTGCAGAACCAGGGTCCTCGGAATACAGGAGCGCCATAGTCGAAAAGCTGGTCTCACCACTGAGGATACGGTCAGTATAATCACGCAGTTCACTCTTCACACGTTCTATCTCTTCCTCCGCAATCTCGGGCTCCTGAGTAATTATCTGGACCTCTACCTGCTCTTGAATGAAAGGCAGGCTATCCTTCGGCAATGATTCGTAGTAACGGCGCACAAGGGAGGGCGACACTTTGATATCACCTATCAATTTGGCCTTCATCATCTCCATCATCTCCATGTTATAAAGCTGCTCGCGGTACATCTCACGGATTTCGGCCGAATTCTTGTCGAAATACTCCTCAAGTTTCTCTTTTGAGCCAATCTGCTGAATGACATAATCCATCTGTGCATCGACCTGACGCATGATCTTTGTCTCATCAACCTCAATACTGTCTATTGCAGCCTGGTGCAGGAAAAGCTGCTGCACCGCCAAATCTTCGCCTACTACGCAATATGGATCACCCTCAAATTTTCTGCCGGTGCTCAACCAATAGCGTATTGCCTCTTCAATATCGGAACGCAATATCGCTTTGTCACCTACAACCCATTCCACACGGTCAATGACGTTATCCTGGGCGTTGGCGCTGCCAAAAGAGAATAGCGCAAAAAGCGCTAATGCACATTTAAGAATATATCTGTTCATTATTTTTCTATTAATTCGTCTGTAACAGTCTGTCTATTGTTAAACTTTATGATTCCTTCGGTCTTGGCCTCTTCAAAAAGGTCCTTCTTCTTTCTTTTAATAAAATCGGCCTTACGTGAATTAAGCAACAGTTCGTTTATCTCGGTCATAACAAGTTCCACAGGCATTGTGTCGCCTTCACGGAGTATGGTATCGGAACAAACAAAATAAATCTTGTCATCCTCTTTGAATTCAATGGTGCTCTTACGCGAAAGTCTATCCATCAACTGAGACTCTGTAAGCGGAGTATGCTTCACGACATCAACAAATGAATACCAGCGGTCCATAAGATACTCATATACCAATGCATTCTCCGCGCTGTATGTTTCCAGTTCCTCCATTGCCTCCGGACTCATATCAAGACACCATTTCCGCACCTTGTTCAAACTTGGAGCTTTAGCCGGAAGCACCAGCAGCAATCCCTTGAACATGGGTTCGTCGGCATCAAAAAGAGGTTTGTTGGAGTTATAGAAATGCAATACTTCGGCCAGGCTTATTGACGGTTTAAGATGCTGTTCAACGAGTTTATCCTGATATATATTGAGTATGAGACTCTTACGATAATTCTCAACCATTCTCTCTATCTCAGATGTTGAAGCGATGTTGTCAGTAGCCTTATTGTAGAACAGCTGTTCAGTAGCCCAACGCTCAATATATTCATTGACGAAAGCAACACTGTCATCATGAGCAGATGCCGCGAACTGCAAGTCCACCTCATCCTTGTAAAGATGCACACCATTCACCTCCACAAGAGAGTGACGGCTCTCTTGCAGGGCCTGCTCGCCATGACATGCTGCCAACAAAGGCACAAACGTCAGCATCAGCAGATATTTCTTGACGTTGTTTTTTTGCATCCGATGAAAATTGCTACAAAGATAAATAATAACCTCTCTTCATCAGTGGTTATTAACCGTTTTTAGCACCTCTTTATTAACCTTAACTTTATATTTCTTGCGGAGCGACTTTACCCATTTCTCCTCAAGATATTTCTGGTAGTCATTAGTCACAGCACCCTTGACATCAACGTAAGACTCCGGCTTATCAATTATTCCACCTTCAAGCTCTACCACAGTGAAATCCTTACGGAGTTTTCCGCCATCACCCTGACCGAAGGCCAATTTATCCACCCACGCATTGTCACCGATAGCGAATACGCCTATTTCAACACGTACATTACGCATTGAGTCCTTAGGAAGATTAGCATCTATGACACTCTTGTACTCGCTCACGCTCTTGCCGGCAATCATAGACTTTATATTATCAAGATTAGCCTGAGTATTCGCCTGTATTACAGCACCGCGGAAACGTGGAGTCTCGAACCTGTACTTTTTCTTGTTTTTCTTGAAGAACTTCTCAATACCCTTTACATCACTCTGAGCTTTGTTCCACACCTCCAATGCAGAAACCTCAAAAAACAGCAGACCGTCGTAGTACTCTCGCATCAGGTTACCGAACTCGGGATATTTGCTCTCAAGCAGGCTGTCCTCACGTGCCAAAGCCTCAGTCGGAGTCAATCCGCCGCCGAATTCATCAGCGAGCTGCTTGCCTCTTACAAGACGGGCCTTTTGACGGATATTCTGCTGCTCAAGCATATCCATGATTGCCGGCTTGTACTCCTCAAAGGAACCGAAAGGACGCGAAGAGATACGTTTCACAATATGGAAACCCGCAGGTGACTCAAAAGGCGCTGAGTACTCGCCGTCTGCAAGCTGAAAAGCAACAGCCTCGAACTCGGGATAAGCCTGACCGCGTACAATCTCAAAAGGCGCCAATGAACGTGCCGGGATACCGAACTCTACTGCAACCTCCTCGAATGTCTTACCGGCCTGCAACATGGTATAGACAGAATCTATCCTCGCTTTTAAAGAAGCAATGAGAGCCTTGTCCTCCTTTTGCCTTGCAATAAGAACGATATGGCTCAATTTCAGGAAACCGTCCTTACCTATTGTTGCAGAGTCATTAGCATAAATACGATAAGCCTCTTTTTCAACAAAATCAGGATCTATTAGATAATCTTCGGCCATCTGTGCACGGTCCTTGCTGTACTCTTCTCTGAAAGATGCCATAGTATCAAGACCCAAAGCCTCGGCTTCGGCAACCTTCAGTTTAAAATCGATGTACATGGGGAGATACTCCTCTACTGTCTGTCCACCGTCGACAAGATTGCTGTTGTTCTTGTTGAACGCATACTCGAACTCCGAGCGTTTTACCTCCTTGCCATTTACGGTCATCAGCACCGGGTCAGAAACCTGAGCAAGTGCCGATGCCGAAAAAAGCAATGAAGAGAGAAATATATTCTTCAGACTTTTCATTATTCTTTATGATTTATTATTCTGGACGGCTGTAGTTTGGAGCCTCACTTGTAATTGATACATCGTGTGGATGACTCTCAAGCACGCCGGCATTTGTAATGCGCACGAATTTCGCATTATGCAAAGACTCGATATCCTTTGCACCGCAATAGCCCATACCTGAACGCAGACCACCTACAAGCTGATAGATAACCTCGAACAAAGTGCCCTTATAAGGCACACGCGCCGCGATGCCCTCTGGAACAAGTTTCTTCTTGTCGGCTGTATCGGCCTGGAAATAGCGGTCCTTTGAACCGTTCTCCATTGCCTCGAGAGAACCCATACCGCGATATGACTTGAACTTACGGCCGTTGAAGATGATTGTATCACCGGGAGACTCCTCTGTTCCTGCAACGAGCGAACCGATCATAACACTGTATCCGCCTGCGGCAAGAGCCTTTACTACATCACCTGAATAACGCAGACCACCATCGGCAATCAAAGGAACACCTGTACCCTCAAGCGCCTTGGCAACATCATATACGGCTGACAGCTGTGGAACACCCACGCCGGCAACGACACGTGTTGTACAGATTGAACCCGGACCGATACCCACCTTGACTGCGTCAGCACCAGCCTCTGCAAGCATCTTTGCAGCCTCACCTGTAGCCACATTACCCACTACAATATCGATCTGAGGATAAGCAGCCTTAGCCTCCTTGAGTTTCTTTATAACACCGGCTGAGTGACCATGGGCTGTATCGATGATGATGGCATCTACACCCGCCTCAACGAGAGCCTTGATGCGGTCCATGGCATCAACAGTAACGCCTACACCGGCTGCCACACGCAGACGGCCCTTGCTATCCTTGCAAGCCATTGGTTTATCCTTTGCCTTAGTGATATCCTTATATGTGATAAGACCTACCAGTTTGCCGTCAGAATCAATAACCGGCAACTTCTCGATCTTGTTCTCACGCAGAATCTTCGCAGCCGCCTCCATGTCAGTCTTCTGGTGTGTAACGACCAGTCTGTCGGCCGGTGTCATCACCTCGCAGATAGGACGTGACATGTTTGTCTCGAAGCGGAGGTCACGGTTTGTAACTATACCTGCAAGCCTCTTCTCCCCGTCAACAACAGGAATACCGCCGATGTGGTACTCTGCCATGATATCAAGTGCATCCTTTACAGAAGCTGTTGCCTGGATTGTCACAGGATCATATATCATACCGTTCTCGGCACGCTTGACAATAGCCACCTGATGAGCCTGCTCTGCTATCGACATATTCTTATGAATGACACCGATACCACCTTCGCGGGCTATGGCAATAGCCATCTTTGCCTCGGTAACAGTATCCATAGCTGCGGTCACGAAAGGCACATTAAGCTCAATATTTCTTGAGAACTTGGTCTTCAAAGTAACCTCTTTCGGTAAAACCTCTGAGTACGCAGGGATAAGCAACACGTCATCAAAGGTGAGACCATCCATCACAATCTTTTCTTTAATAAAATCATTCATAAGAGTATATTTTAGTTTTTGTCTTTTATTTTTTGTCATTATCAATTACCCATCTCCGAAATGAATTTGACACGTACCAGACGTATCTCCTCCTCGCTGTATTCTCCGCCAAGTTCCTCAATGGCAATGTTTATGTTATCGGTATCCGAAGTCTTGAAGTAATCATATATCTCAAGCATATTCTCCTCATCAAGGATCTCCTCAAGGAAATAATCAATGTTGAGTTTTGTTCCTGAATATACGATTGACTCGATATCATCGAGCAGTTCGTCAAACTCCACACCCTTGCTGATTGCGAGATCATCAAGGGCAACCTTGCGGTCGATGGCATTGATGATCGCCACCTTCAGTTTGGATTTGTTGGCGACGGTGCGTATACGTATATCCTCGGGACGGTCAATCTCGTTCTCCTCGCAGTGACGCTTGATAAGAGCGCAGAACTCCTCGCCATAACGCTTTGCCTTACCCTCACCCACTCCAGGGATATTCTTCAGTTCATCGATGGTAATGGGATACGTTGTCGCCATTGCCTCGAGCGAAGGATCCTGGAATATCACATAAGGCGGAAGCTCGAGCTGTTTTGAGAGTTTTTTACGCAGATTCTTCAGCATTGCATACAACTCGGGGTCGACAGCAAATGTACTTGTCGTCTGCACAACAGCCTCTTCCTCGTCAAAGTCCCTGTCCTCAACAATCTTGAAAGAGACAGGTTTCTTAAGGAACGCATTGCCCTGCTTGGTCACCTTGAGAAGGCCGTAATTCTCGACATCCTTGTCAAGATAACCTGCTATAAGCGCCTGACGTATCACGGCATTCCACCGCTTCGCGTCCTCATCATCACCACAACCGAAGCACTCCAGTTCATCATGTTTATGCGAAAGGATATCAGCTGTCTCCTTTCCCAGAAGCACATCTATAACGTATTCGGCCTTAAAATTCTCCTTCAACGCCAATATAGTTTCAATAACTGCCTCAAGCATCTCCTTTGCCTCTACCTGCTTTTTAGGAGAGAGACAGTTGTCACAATTTCCACAATTTTCCACGTCGTAATTTTCACCAAAATAATGTAACAACAATTTTCTTCTACACACTGATGATTCTGCATATGCAGTTGTCTCGTAGAGCAACTGACGGCCAATGTACTGCTCTGCCAAAGGTTTACCTTCAAGGAATTTCTCAAGTTTCTGAAGGTCCTTGTTGTTATAGAACGCTATACATTGTCCCTCACCACCGTCACGGCCGGCACGGCCTGTCTCCTGATAGTAGCCCTCGAGACTCTTTGGAATGTCATAGTGTATCACATAACGCACGTCCGGTTTGTCAATACCCATTCCGAACGCTATTGTAGCCACAATGACATCTATCTTTTCCATGATGAAATCATCCTGCGTCTGCGAACGCATAGCAGAATCCATTCCTGCATGGTATGCCTTCGCCGAAATCTCGTTTGTCTGGAGTATCTCGGCCAGTTCCTCCACTTTCTTACGGCTGAGACAATAGATTATACCCGACTTTCCCGGGTTCGATTTTATGAATTTTATAATCTCCTTATCTACGTCCTTTGTCTTTGAGCGTACCTCATAGTAGAGGTTCGGCCTATTGAATGACGACTTGAAGTCCGCCGCATCCTGTATTCCTAAATTCTTCTTTATATCGTCGCGCACCTTTGTCGTTGCTGTTGCAGTAAGCGCGATTATCGGCGCTTTGCCTATCTCGTTTATTATAGGCCTTATGCGACGGTACTCGGGGCGGAAATCATGACCCCACTCCGATATACAGTGCGCCTCGTCAATGGCATAGAACGAAATCTTGATACTCTTCAGGAATTCGACATTATCCTCCTTTGTCAAAGACTCAGGAGCAACATAAAGCAATTTGGTCTTACCTGAAAGCACATCGGCCTTAACCTCCTCTATTGCCTGCTTGGTAAGAGACGAATTCAGAAAATGGGCAATACCATCCTCTTCGCTGAAGTTCCTGATAGCATCCACCTGGTTCTTCATCAAGGCAATGAGAGGCGATATGACTATCGCCGTGCCATCCATGACCAATGAAGGCAACTGGTAACACAGCGACTTGCCACCACCGGTAGGCATCAGCACAAAGGAGTCATTACCTGCGAGCAGGTTCCTGATGACCGCCTCCTGATCCCCTTTAAACGTATCAAAGCCGAAATTCTCTTTGAGAACTTCCGTCAAATTACACTTCTTCGTCATTTTACAATATGCCTATTTGAAAACAAAGTTATAAATATATAAATAAAATGCGCAACTTTTTTCAAATATATTTTCCGAAATATTGCAAAAAACTTCAAGAAAGTGTCCTGACATAATCCACGCCCAAATCCCCAACCACAACCCGCGCCGTTCCGCAACGGAAGCAATCTGGATTATTGAACAAAGGGCTGCATCAAAATAACCATTTCAATGCAGTCCTTCAAACATAAGGGATACCCGTCAGACAAGGGCGTTGCCCATTGCGGCACTCTTCTCCACCTGAGCCCTCGCATACTCCTTTGTTATACGGCACTCCTTGACACCGGCCGAAGGTATCTCAAACATCTTCTCCATCATTATAGTCTCCACGATAGAGCGCAATCCGCGCGCACCGAGTTTGTACTCTATTGCCATGTCCACGATGTACTCAAGCACATCATCCTCGAACACAAGTTCCACTCCATCCATCTCCATAAGTTTCACATACTGCTTTATGATAGAGTTCTTGGGCTCTGTAAGGATGTTGCGTAATGTCTTGCGGTCAAGCGGACGCAACGAGGTAAGAATCGGCAAGCGACCTACAATCTCAGGAATAAGACCGAAAGAGCGCAAATCCTGCGGTGTTATGTACTGCATCATATCACCCTTGTCAATCTTGAGACTGTTCTGCACCGAATCATAACCCACCACATGGGTGTTCATACGCTGTGCAATCTTCTTTTCGATTCCGTCAAAAGCACCGCCACAGATGAAGAGTATATGCCTTGTATTCACCGGAATCATCTTCTGGTCGGGATGTTTGCGGCCACCCTGGGGAGGGACGTTCACCACAGAACCCTCAAGCAGTTTGAGAAGTCCTTGCTGTACACCCTCTCCGCTCACGTCGCGCGTGATTGAAGGATTGTCGCTCTTACGGGCAATCTTGTCAATCTCATCAATGAACACTATTCCGCGCTCTGCTTCCTCGACATTATAGTCAGCGACCTGCAACAGACGTGTGAGGATGCTCTCGATATCCTCTCCCACATAGCCGGCCTCTGTCAGCACAGTGGCATCCACAATTGTGAAAGGAACCTTGAGCAGGCGGGCAATGGTGCGCGCAAGAAGAGTCTTGCCGGTGCCCGTACTTCCCACCATGATGATATTGCTCTTTTCAATCTCCACATCATCGGCAGCACCACGCTGCATGAGACGCTTGTAGTGGTTATATACAGAGACAGCGAGGGCGCATTTGGCCTCATCCTGCCCTATCACATATTCATCGAGGAACGCCTTTATTTCCTTTGGTTTGGGAAGCTCCTTCATCTCGAAGTCACTCTTGGGCAGCATAGACTCCTCGCGCAGTATATTGTGCGCCTGCTCAACACAGTCATTGCATATGTATCCCGTCATTCCGGTCATCAGCAACGCCACCTCATTCTCGGCCCTACCGCAGAAACTGCAACGTCTTTTATTCTTTTCAGCCATTGCCTGGATTACTTTTTACGTATGAGGACACGGTCAATCATACCATACTCCTGAGCCTCGGCTGCAGTCATCCAATAGTCGCGGTCACTGTCTGCCCAAACCTTGTCAAAAGGCTGCTTGCTGTGGTCGGAAATGATGGTATAGAGTTCCTTCTTCAACTTCTGTATCTCACGGGCAGTGATCTCGATGTCACTGGCCTGACCCTGCACACCGCCAAGAGGCTGGTGTATCATCACACGGCTGTGCGTAAGCGCAGAGCGCTTGCCCTCGGCACCTGCAACAAGAAGTACGGCAGCCATGCTCGCAGCCATACCGGTACAGATTGTAGCAACATCGCTCTGGATAAACTGCATGGTATCATAGATACCCAACCCCGCATATACAGAACCGCCGGGAGAGTTTATATATATTGATATATCCTTACCGCTGTCCACAGAATCAAGATAGAGCAGCTGTGCCTGCAGAGTGTTTGCCGTATAGTCGTCAATCTGGGTACCGAGGAAGATGATTCGGTCCATCATAAGACGTGAGAACACATCCATCTGGGTAACGTTCAGCTGACGCTCCTCAAGGATATAAGGGTTAAGATACTGCGACTGTGCCTTGATCACATCATCAAGCACCATACTGTTCATACCAAGATGCTTGGTAGCATATTTCTTGAAATCGTCTCTCTCCATACAACAATTCATTTTAAATAACACTATAGTAATAATTGAAAAACCGTTCTGGTTCATTCGGCATAGCCAATGAACCAGAACGTATAATCATAGCCCGATTATCAGGCGTTCTCAGAAACCTTCTTGTTGAAATCCTCAACAGAAACCTTCTCCTCCTCAAGAGTAACTACACCCTTGATAGCCTGGATGAGCTTAACGTCAACAGCACGGTTGATGAGAGCCTCGCGTGTCTTCTCCTGCTTGAGCATCTCCTTAGCGTAATTCTCGAGCAAGTCATCGGGCACATTTGCCATACCGTACTGCGCAAACTGGTCACGTGTGGCAGCCTTGGCGACATCAAGGACATCATTGTCCTCAACCTTAACCTCGAACTTGCGTGCAAGCTGCTCCTTGATGAGGTGCCATGTGAGCTCTGTGAGGCTCTTCTGGAAATCCTCCTCGCTTACAGCCTCGCCCTGCTTGTTGCCGTCCATGATGCGGCGCAGGATAGCCTCGTCATACTCGAGCTTGCCCACTTTTTCCATGAGGTATGTACGTACGTCCATAAGGAGCTTATAGTCGCTCTCAACCTCAAAGCGTGACTCGAACTGCTCAGCAATCTTTGCACGGAAGTCAGCCTCGTTCGTAACGACATCCTTGCCGAAAGCTGCATCGAACACTGTCTGGTTCAACTCGCTTGCAACAAAGCGTGTAATCTCGGTGATTGTGAATGTAAACTCACCGTTGTGCGCTGCAACATCAGCCTTCTCTACCTTGAGGAGTGAAGCAAGCTCAGCCTCATTGTTGTCAAAGGCAACAGACGGGTTGAATGTAACCACGTCATTAAGCTTTGAACCTGCGAAAAGAGCCTTCTGCTCATCATTCTTCATATATGAAGGCATCATGACAGCCTCACGGACAACGATACCCTCCTCAACAGACTCAGCAAGAGTACCCTTGAGCATATCACCGTTCTCATATGCCTCAACCTGTTTGTACTCACCGCAACGCTGTGCAAAAGCATTCACCTGACCCTCGATCATCTCGTCGGTAGGCTGTATACGGTAGTAAGCGAGCTTATCGTTCTTGTCAAGCACTGCATCGAACTTTGGAGCAAGGGCAATCTCGAACTCGAAAGTGAACTCCTTGTCCTCGGCCATATTGATGCCGGCCTGCTGTGACTCGATAGGAAGTGGCTCGCCCAACATATCGATCTTATTCTCTCTGATATACTCGAAGATCTTTGTCTGCAACAGCTTGTTGATCTCCTCGGCCTTGACAGCTGTACCGTACTGCTTCTTGATCAAGCCCATAGGTACCATACCCGGACGGAAACCGGGGATATTTGCCTTCTGGCGGAAGTTCTTCAACTGTTTCTCAACCAAAGCTGAATAATCTGCCTCCTGAATATTTACAGAGAGGATAGCGCTTGCCGCGCTCTGATTCTTAAGTGTAAATTCCATTTTAAAATATTTAAATAATTCTTTGTCAAAAGTAACATGATGCCACAAAAAGCACCCGCCCTGTGCACGGCATAGTATATACCGAATTTAGGGCGTGCAAAAATACAACAAGTTGGGCACAAAATCAAGCAAAAACCGAATTTGTTCGCAACTTGTTGGAAATTAAGCCTCAGAAACAGCTTCTTAATCCTCGTTTATCTGGAATTCGCGCTTGCGCAACACAAAGTCGCGACCAAGATATTTCTCGCGCACAATAGGATTCTCGGCAAGGACCTCGGGAGTTCCCTCAAACAGAATGCGTCCTTCGAAGAGCAGATAGGCACGGTCCGTAATACTCAATGTCTCCTGCACATTATGGTCTGTGATGAGGATACCGATGTTCTTGTCCTTGAGTTTCCACACTATATATTGGATATCCTCGACAGCGATGGGGTCAACACCCGCAAACGGCTCGTCAAGCATAATGAACTTAGGGTCAATGGCAAGACAGCGGGCAATTTCCGTACGGCGGCGCTCACCACCCGAAAGACGGTCACCAAGGTTCTTGCGCACCTTCTGCAGACGGAACTCCTGGATAAGGCTCTCGAGTTTCTCTTTCTGGTACTCCTTGGGCTTGCCTGTAAGTTCGAGCACCGAAGCGATATTATCCTCCACGCTAAGCTTGCGGAACACGCTGGCCTCCTGTGCAAGATAGCCAATACCCGCACGGGCGCGCTTATACACCGGGAATTTTGTTATCTCCTCATCGTTAAGGAAGATACGCCCGCCATTGGGAACCACAAGACCGGTGGTCATGTAGAACGAAGTAGTCTTTCCTGCACCGTTAGGGCCCAACAGACCGACAATCTCGCCCTGCTTGACGTCAAACGACACATTGTTCACAACAGTACGCTTGCCATACCTCTTGACAAGACCCTCGGTGCGCAGCACCATACGCTCTGCACTACCGGCATTGATGTTGTTATCGTTCATCTCCATTTCCCGAAAGCATATTTATATACTCGGCGAAGATAATGCAATTTTGCCGTTTACGCAAAAAAACAGGCTCTTTATGGAGCCAAACGTACAAAAGAACAACTTTGTAATAATTATTAACATTATTGATGGGCATTTTTTAATAACTTTGCACCCGATATTCTAATTCTTTGAAAGAAATGATATTATTCGACTCAATAAGGACATTCGGCAGCTATCTGATACTTATGGGACGCGTGCTGTCAAAGCCACAGAGATGGAGCATCTTCTTCAGGCAGACACTGCGCGAGACATACCAGCTGGGCGTGAACTCTATCCCCATCGTGCTGCTCATATCATTCTTCATCGGCGCAGTCATCTGTATACAGATGAAACTGAATGTAGAGAGCCCGTGGATGCCAAAGTTCGTTGTAGGATACGCCACACGCGAGATTCTGCTGCTGGAGTTCTCTTCATCCATCATGTGTCTTATCCTTGCAGGAAAGGTAGGCTCGAACATAACCTCCGAGATTGGTGCCATGCGCGTGACACAGCAGATCGACGCACTTGAGATAATGGGTGTGAACTCGGCGAATTTCCTTATACTCCCAAAGATTGCAGCCCTGATGTTCACCATTCCCATTATGGTCATCTTCAGCATTGCTGCCGGCACTGCCGGAGCGTTCGCCATCGGTGAGTTCACCGGCATAATGACACCACAAGACCTTATTGTAGGCCTTCAGTACGAATTCAACCAGTGGTACATCTGGTGCAGCGTGATAAAGGCACTGTTCTTCGCATTCATCATAACCTCCGTTGCCTCTTTCTACGGTTATAACGTGAAAGGCGGTTCAATTGAGGTGGGAAAGGCAAGTACAAACGCCGTTGTCAGCTGTAGTGTACTTATACTGTTTTCAGATATGATACTTACTCAACTTCTGATGCAATGATAGAGGTAAATTCACTATACAAGAGTTTTGAGGAGCAGGATGTCCTGAAAGGTATCAACGCTGTTTTCAAGAACGGCAAGACCAACCTCATCATAGGCAAGAGCGGTGCCGGAAAGACGGTGCTGCTCAAGTGTATCGTGGGGCTTATCGAGCCCGACAGGGGAACAATATGCTACGACGGACGCGATATAATGTCATTGGACAAGAAAGAGAGGCTGTTGATGCGCCAGGAGATAGGAATGCTTTTCCAGAATGCAGCACTGTTCGACTCGATGAGCGTACTTGAGAACGTGATGTTCCCGCTGGACATGTTCTCCACAATGACATACAACGAGAGGGTACAGCGCGCACGCGCCTGCCTTGAGCGAGTAAACCTCATCGAAGCCCAGGACAAGAGCCCGGAAGAGTTGTCAGGTGGAATGCAGAAACGCGCAGCCATCGCCCGAGCGATAGCCATGAAGCCCAAGTACCTGTTCTGCGACGAACCAAACTCGGGACTCGACCCGCAGACCTCACTCATCATCGACCAGCTCATACACGACATCACCGATGAAGCCGGGATAACCACAATCGTCAACACCCATGACATGAACTCCGTGATGAACATCGGCGACAACATCCTGTTCCTGGCCAACGGCGAGCTATGCTGGGAAGGCAACAAGAAAGATATTCTCAGCACTGACAACAGCACACTCAACGACTTCCTCTTCTCGAGCGAGATATTGAGGCAGGTAAAAGAGCAGGCAGGTTTAAATAGATAAAGCGATGGCAAACCATCGCTTTATCTATTTAAACCACCGGGCACCGCGGCCTATTTCTGACGAATAAATATATTCATCGGGACTCCATGGAAGTTCCATTTGGCCCTAATCTTATTCTCAAGGAAACGCTTGTATGGCTCCTTTACATACTGCGGCAGGTTCGCAAAGAAGAGGAACGACGGCACGCGTGTATCGTGAAGTTGCATGCAGTACTTTATCTTGATGTATTTGCCCTTCAATGATGGTGGTGGATAAGCCTCGATAAGCGGCAGCATCTCCTCGTTGAACTTTGCTGTGGAAATCTTTGTCTTTGAATTGAGGTAGACCTCCTTTGCTGTCTCAAGCACCTTGAACACACGCTGTTTTGTCACAGCCGAAGTGAAGATGATGGGAAAATCCACAAACGGAGCCACACGCTCACGGATGGCGTTCTCGAAGAACTTCTGCACCTTCTCGCTCTTGTCCTCCACAAGGTCCCACTTGTTCACAACTACCACCAGACTCTTCTGGTTACGCTGGATTATCGAGAAGATGTTGAGGTCCTGTGACTCGATACCGCGTGTAGCATCAATCATGAGGATGCAGACATCGCTGTTCTCTATGGCACGGATTGAGCGCAACACAGAATAGTATTCGATATCCTCGGTAACCTTGCCCTTCTTGCGTATGCCGGCCGTGTCAACAAGATAGAAGTCAAAGCCGAACTTTGTGTAACGGGTAAGGATTGAGTCACGGGTTGTTCCTGCGATATTGGTCACGATGTTTCTGTCCTCGCCAAGGAACACGTTTATTATCGAGCTCTTGCCTGCATTGGGACGGCCCACCACAGCAAAGCGCGGGATATTCTCTTCGGGGGCCTCCTCGGCCTCCTTTGTGAAGTTAGAGATAATCTCGTCGAGCAGGTCACCAGTACCGCTACCATTGGCAGCCGATATACAATGCATGTCACCGAGACCCAGACTGTAGAACTCAGCTGTGCCGTACTGCATCTCGTATGTATCTACCTTGTTGGCAACCACCAGCACAGGCTTCTTCGAGCGGCGCAACATCGATGCCATCTCCATGTCAAGGTCGGTGAGTCCATTCATAGCATCCACCACAAAGAGGATGACATCGGCCTCTTCAAGTGCCAGTGTCACCTGGTCGCAGATTGCCTCCTCGAAGACATCGTCCGAGTTACGCACCCAACCGCCGGTATCCACAAGCGAGAACTCCTTGCCACACCACAGGCAACGGCCATACTGACGGTCACGGGTTGTACCCGCCTCGTCCGATATAATCGCCTGCTTGGTCTCTGTCAGGCGGTTGAAAAGGGTCGACTTACCCACGTTGGGACGACCAACTATCGCTACCAAATTTCCCATATCTCTTATATCAGTCTTTCTGGTCGTAACCGAAACGGCGCAACTGACGGTCGCTGTTACGCCAATCCTTGTCGACCTTTACATATATCTCCAAAAATATTCTCTTACCGAAGAACTTCTCCAGTTCACGGCGTGCATCAGTGGCAACCTTCTTGAGCGCCGAACCTTCATGACCGATGATGATGCCCTTCTGACTCTCCCTCTCGACGTAGATGATTGCCTTGATGTAAATCTTGCCCTCATCCTCCTTGAAGTGCTCCACAGCAGCCTCGCACACATAAGGAATCTCCTTGTCGTAGTGCAGAAGTATCTTCTCGCGGATTATCTCTGTCACAAAGAAACGCGCCGGCTTGTCGGTGAGCGCATCCTTGTCGAAATAAGGCGGCGAGTCGGGCAACAGCTCCATGATGCGCTTCATCACAACATCCACATTGAACTTTGCTATTGCAGATATCGGCAGGATCTCCGCCTCAGGGATAATCTCATGCCACTGCTCCACCTTCTGTATCAGCTGCTGCTGGTCGGCAAGGTCAATCTTGTTTATGAGCACAAGGATGGGCACGTCGAGCTTACGCACCTCGGCAATGAAGTCACTGTTCTTCTCGGGACTTTCAACCATATCGGTCACATACAGCAACACATCGGCATCGCGCAACGCACTGCGCGAGAAGCGCAACATAGCCTCCTGCAGCTTGTAATTCGGCTTCAAGACACCAGGGGTGTCAGAAAACACAATCTGCGCATCATCGGTATTCAGAATACCCATGATACGGTGACGGGTAGTCTGCGCCTTGAACGTTGCGATAGAGATTCTCTCACCCACCAACAGGTTCATCAGTGTAGACTTGCCCACATTGGGATTACCCACAATATTTACAAAACCGGCTTTATGCATACTTTTACAGAAAAACAAAGACGCACCACAAGCATTACAGCATAGGTGCGTCTTTAACTTACGTACAAAAACTACCCGCAGCTGTCATTGTCATCTGCGGTAGAAACTCATTTACACAGCAGCCTGCTTCTCAACAGCGAGCTTGCCTCTGTAATAACCACACGCACCGCATACGGTGTGATAAACGTGCCACTCACCACAGTTAGGGCAGATTGCCAATGTAGGAGCTACTGCCTTATCGTGAGTTCTTCTCTTGGCAGTTCTTGTCTTTGATTGTCTTCTTTTAGGATGTGCCATTTTTCTTACTTTTTAATTATCTTCTTCTATTTGTATATTCTTCAAACCGGCCCAACGTGGATCAATCTCCTGTTCATCGGTATCACCTCCATCGGACTCCTCGGGCGAGTGTTTCTTGAGTTTTCCCGTCATCTCGTGGTTGCATTTCCCCGGTGCGTGTACACGCTTCATAGGAAGAGCCAGTGCGATGAACTCGTACAGATACCATGCGATGTTTATGTCACCGTCCTGCTCGGGAACAATGACAATGTCACCGTCATCGGCATAATCATCACCAAGTTTCACTCTCAACTCGTTCTCTGTGTCAACATCTATCTCAAGATCATCGAGACAACGGTCACAAGGAACTACTACTGTTCCGTTCAGCTCAAAAGAAAAATCAAAGACATCTCTGTTTTTCTTCACTTTTACCATAGCCTTCACAGAACCTTTCTGGAATTCCTCACCGTCAATATCGCCAAAAAAGGCATTATCAAGGTCAAATTCCATCTCAAGGGGTGCTGCTTTTAACCCTTTAAGGTCTACATTGTACTTGTCAAATCTTCCCATCGCTACTATAAAATCATCACTATCAACAAAATAACTCTAAAAAGCAGTGCCTATTTTTCGTACTACCCGATTTTAGGACACAAAGATAGTAATAAAATTCTTTAGAAACACCTAATTTGAAGAAAAACTTTAAAACAGAGGCTTCTTTTCCGACTTTAGAACAATATACAGCATACCTTTTTGAGTGCCGAGCAGGCACTCAAAACAAGGAATCATGAAAATGTGGGAATTACTTTCTAAGTTCAATACGGAAAGTCGTACCCTTGCCAAGAGTTGAGTTCTTGACAAATATTTTTCCTTTGTGGTACTGCTCCACAATCCTCTTCGCAAGCGAGAGACCAAGACCCCAACCGCGTTTCTTTGTAGTGTAACCGGGCTCGAATACCCTTTTATGGCATGACTTCGCTATGCCCTTACCTGTATCTGCAATATCCACGAAAGCCTTGTCGTTATCCTGAGAAACAGTGATGGTTATATTGCCTGCACCATTCATTGCATCCACCGCATTCTTACACACATTTTCCATCACCCACTCAATGAGCGGAGCATTCATACGCACCAAAAGGGGACGTTTGGGAAACACAACCTCGTACTTCACCTGTGCCGGGCTACGGCGCTTGACATACTCAACTGCGCGTTCCACGATATCAATGATATCCTCCGCCGTTGCCTCGGGTTTAGAGCCAATCTTCGAGAATCTCTCGGCCACCCTTTGCAGACGCGCGACATCGTGCTCCATCTCAGGAATAAGTTCATCTGCAGGATATTTTTCCTTCAGCACCTCAGTCCATGCCATCAAAGATGAGATTGGCGTTCCGAGCTGATGTGCAGTCTCCTTTGAGAGGCCCACCCACACCCTATTCTGCTCAGCGCGCTTGGAACTGAGGATAGCCACAAAACAGACAAGGAAGAAAAGCAACACCACCAACAGCTGCACATAAGGATAGTAAGAGAGCTGTTGCAGAAGAACCGAGTCATCATAGCATACCTCAAAGAACTCCTCACCCCCTGTATCAATGCGAATGATATGGTCATCGGCACGCATCTGCGCCACTCTTGTCATCAGCACCGTGAGAGAATCCTTTCCTTCCGGGATTTCAATATTACGGCTGTTGTTTATCGCTCCTTTACTGTCAAGCACAACAACAGGAATTATCTCATTCCCACTAAGCACTGCTAACACCAGATTAAGGTCGGTATTATCATCAGCACTGTTGAGAGAACGCATAGCCTCTGCCCACACCTGCATCTTGTTGAGCTCCTCCTTCTTGAGTTCCGACGTAAGCGCATTGGAGACATACAACGAGCCTACTGCAATTAGCGCAGCAAGCACAATGAGCAGATATTTTATATTCTTGAAATTCTTAAACCATTGCATAGCGACATTCAATTTTGTCTTGAATATAAACGTAAAAAATATAAGAATATTATAAAAGTATTGAATTAATGCTGATGGAACAATGAAAGGCGCGCGGGGCTTCACGGGGCGCGCAGGGGCTTCGGGGGCTTTAGAATCTACGAGGTCTATAGAGTCTTTAGGGTCGCGCGCTATAAATAAAAACATGCGCCACGCTTTTTATACCCCTCACCGCCTTGCTGAGCTCCCCTAAAGAAATTCAGGGGAGCACTTGAATTGATCTAAATTCCAAATTCTGGTAAGAAACATGCAGCCACGCTAAATTTTCTACTGAGCCATCTTTGCAGTACCATCGGCCCGAACAGACAAGGGGGATTAAAAGCAAAAAAAGAGAGCCTCAATTGCTTGAAGCTCTCTCTCTGAAAAGTGGCGATGGCACTACTCTCCCACGAGTCTTCGCAGTACCATCGGCCCGGACAGACAAGGGGGATTAAAAGCAAAAAAAGAGAGCCTCAATTGCTTGAAGCTCTCTCTCTGAAAAGTGGCGATGACCTACTCTCCCACGAATCTTCGCAGTACTATCGGCCCGGACAGACAAGGGGGATTAACAGCAAAAAAAAGAGAGCCTCAATTGCTTGAAGCTCTCTCTCTGAAAAGTGGCGATGACCTACTCTCCCACGAATCTTCGCAGTACCATCGGCGCTGAC
>CALCYA010000126.1 GCA_937906165.1 uncultured Bacteroidales bacterium
TGGGTTGCGAAAAGCAAAACGAGTCAATGACATTGCAAATATAGAATGACAAAACTTTTGTTTTGTTATCGGCGAGTTCATTAGCGGTTGGTCGCACGCAGCATGGGTTAAACTCATGCCGTGCGGGTCGCTAAAGGATGAACGAGCCAATGACTTTGCAAATATAGAATGAACATATGCACCGTTGTCAACTTAAAAGGACTTCTTTAATACTTCATGTGCTTTTGTGCTCCGCGTGTCATATATGAAAATTGGAGCAACCGCAAAGGTTGCTCCAATTCGTTTTTATAATCTTGCTTGAGAATTAGCAGATCTTGCGAGAACCGTCGCCGATAACTACGTTGTACACCTTTGGTGCCTTGCCGTACTTCTCGTTGTAGCGCTTCTCTGCCTCAGCAACGAAGATCTCGTACAACTCCTCCTTAACAAGGTTGATTGTGCAACCGCCGAAGCCACCGCCCATCATACGTGAACCGGTAACGCCACAGTCGATAGCTACGTCTACAAGGAAGTCGAGCTCCTCGCAGCTTACCTCATAATCCTTGCTCAGACCGAAGTGTGTCTCGTACATCTTCTTACCTACAGTCTCGTAGTCACCAGCCTCGAGAGCCTCGCATACATCGAGTACGCGAACTACCTCGCCGATAACATACTTTGCACGGCTGTAATCCTCGGGCTTCAATTCTGCCTTAACCTCCTCGAGCATCTCGAAGCTTGCGTCACGCAAAGACTCAACCTCGGGGTACTTTGCCTTGATAACCTCAGCTACGCGCTCGCAGCTCAAGCGACGCTCGTTGTAGGGTGAACCTACCAACTCGTGCTTAACGCAAGTGTTCATGAGAACGAGCTTGTAACCCTGTGGCTTGAATGGGAAATACTGGTACTCCAATGAACGGCAGTCGAGACGGATGAGGCTGCCGGCCTTACCGAATACGCTTGCAAACTGGTCCATGATACCGCAGTTCACACCTACATAGTTGTGCTCTGTTGCCTGACCAACTTTAGCGAGCTCGAACTTGTCTACCTTGTTGTCGCCGAAGAGGTCGTTCAGAGCGTAAGCGTATGTGCTCTCAAGCGCAGCCGATGAAGACATACCTGCACCGAGGGGTACATCACCTGCAAAAGCAGTGTTGAAACCCTTGACGTCAACACCACGCTTGATCATCTCACGGCATACACCGAAGATGTATTTTGCCCAAGAAGCGCGTGGAGCATCCTCCTCCTTCAAACCGAACTCAACATAGTCCTTCTCGTCGATAGAGTAAGCGCAAACCTTGTCAGTACCGTTAGGCTTGATCTCTGCCATGATACCCTTGTCTACAGCACCGGGGAATACAAAACCATTGTTGTAGTCGGTGTGCTCACCGATGAGGTTGATACGGCCTGGAGAAGCGTAGATGCTTCCTGTTGTACCATCGAAGTGCTTGATGAAACGGCTTCTTACAAATTCTATATCCATAGTTGTATAATATTTAGTAGTTAAAAATATGTTTTAATGTCAATTACTTCTTTGCCGGCTTTGAACCGATGAGAGCATAGAACAACAGGTAAGCTGCGCAGAACATAACAACCCAGTAGCTTGTCATGTAGTCTGTCATCTCGGCAACCTGTGCCTGGATAGCGAGCATTACGGCGCAACCGAATACCATTGTCATGAAGATACCTGAAGCGACAGCTGTGTACTTGCCGAGACCCTCAACAGCCATGTTGAAGATACCGCCCCACATAACTGATGTGCAGAGACCTACGAGCAGGAATGCGAAGATACCTACAGGAACCTCAGCCCAGATGAGTGTCAATGTACCCCAGTCGATACCTGGAACCTCTACAGTAGTTGCAGGGTCAGAGAACATACCGAATGCAACGAGTACCAATGTTGCTACAGAAACGGCTGTGATCATTGTGCGGCTTGATACCTTGTTACCGATACTTGCACCGACGAAACGGCCGATGAGCATCATGAACCAGTATACAGCAACGATGAGACCTGCAGTAGCTGCAGAGATACCGAGCTCAGGAGTATTTACAAGGTACATGTTAACGTATGTAGGAACGCCTACCTCAATACCCATATAAAGGAAGATTGCGAGGATACCGAGTGTGAAGTGACGATACTTCAAAGCACCCTTGATGAGGCTTACCTCAACAGGAGCCTGCTCGGGCTCTTCAATCTTTGTAAAGAGGATAACCACGAATGCTACGATGAAGATGCCGAGGGCAATCATGAGGGCTGGAGTAGCATCAGAGATGGCAGTGTCCTTTGAAATCTCACCGATGAGGGCACCCATGATGATGTAAACTGCAACAGCTGCTGAAGAGTTGAATACACCACCGAGCTGGATGAGCTGGTTACCGCTGTTACCGCCACCGCCGAGGAGGTTAAGCATTGGGTTAACAACACAGTTGAGGATACACATACAGAAACCTGCGATGAAAGCACCTACAAGGTAAACACCGAATACGAGACCCAGGTTCTCCTTTGCATCGAGCATACCGCTGAACCACTGTACAAGGATACCGATGATACCAACTGTAAGACCGATAAGAGCAGTCTTCTTGTAACCGTACTTTGCGATGAGCATACCGGCTGGGATACCCATGATGAGATAAGCAACGAAGTTACCGTAGTTACCGATCTGTGCAAGTACTTCAGGAATGTCACCCTGTGCCTTGATGATGTTTGCCATAGGTGAGCAGAGGTTTGTCACGAAGGCAATCATTGCGAAGAGCGCAATCATAACTATGATAGCTCCCCATTGTTTCTTTTGATTACTCATAATTTTTTAATGTTTTTAGTTTATTGTAAAAGATTTATTTCTCCTTATTATTTCTCAACGCCGAACTTGTATACAGTCACCTGTCTGTATGTCTCGCCCGGGCACAATACAACGCTTGGGAAGTGTGCGCGGTTAGGTGAGTCGGGGAAGTGCTGTGCCTCGAAGCAGATTGCGCTGCGTTTGGGGAATGTTGCTCCATGAGCGCCAGCAAAGCCGCTGTGCCAGTTCGATGTGTATACCTGGACGCCCGGTTCGGTTGTGTATACCTCCATTGTGCGGCCGCTGACGGGCTCTGTTACCTTTGCTGCAAAGCTGAGTTCGCCCACCTCTTTCTTGTTGAGTACGTAGCAGTGGTCGTAGCCGGCGCCGTGCTTTATCTGCTCTTCGTCGGCATCGATGCGTGCACCCACCTCTGTCGGGGTAGTGAAGTCAAATGCTGTGCCCTTGACAGGTGCTATGCAGCCATAAGGAACTGATGTGTCGTCAATAGGTACAAAGAAATCTGCGTTGATTTCGCATATGAGGTTGTCAATAGTTGCTGTGGGGTTGGCTATACCTGAGAGTGAGAAGAAACCGTGGCTTGTGAGGTTCACGATAGTCTTTTTGTCGGTAGTAGCTGTGTAGTCGATTTTAAGCTCGTTGTCATCTGTGAATGTATAGACAACTGTAACGTCGAGGTTGCCGGGGAATCCCTCCTCCATGTCTGCTGACAGGTAGTGGAGCTTCAATGTCTGGCAGTCGGTCTGCTCTGCATCCCATACTCTCGCGTGGAAGCCTGTTGGGCCACCGTGCAGGTGGTTGGGGCCATTGTTGATTGCGAGGCTGTACTCCTTGCCGTCGATAGTGAATTTACCCTTGCATATTCTGTTGCCGTAACGGCCTACGAGTGTGCTGAGGAATGGCTCCGGGCTGTTCAAGAGGTTGTCGATGCTGTCGTGGCCCTGAATTACGTTTGCATAGTTGCCGTTCTTGTCAGGAACCATAATGCTGCAGATTGCACCTCCATAGTTTGTGATTGCCACTTCGCTACCAGCCTTGTTCTTGAGGATGAATAGCGCTGTCTCCTTGCCGCCGATGACTTTTTTGAAGTCGGCGGCCTTCAATTCTGAAAGGTTGTTTTCTGTACAATTCATATTACGGTATGTTAAATAGCTATTTCTCCGCAAATAAAATAAAAAAACGTTTCACAGCAAAGGAAAATTCAATAAAAATTAGCAAAAGCGGAAAATGACGCGCGTCATTTTCCGCTTTTGCAAGAGGGGAGTATGAAAAAAGGCAATTAAGGGTTGTTAAAGGCTATTAAGGGATATTGAGGCCAGAAGGTCGGCTACGATGAAGCAGCTGCCTCCGATGAAAATGAAATCGTCGGCGTTACTGTCGGCCTTTGCGGCAGCCAATGCTGCCGGCACGTCGGGGTAGCGGTTGCCGTGCAGGCCGAATGTTGAGGCTTTCTTTTGTAACTCTACGGCGGGCATCGCTCGCTGTATGCTTGCCTGTGTAAAATAGTATGTCGCTTTCTTCGGCATCATGGCAAGCACGGCTGTTATGTCCTTGTCGCTTACCATGCCGAACACAATGCGCAGGGTGTTGCACTCCTGTGCCTCGAGCTGTCTGGTGATGTACTCTATTCCTCCTATGTTGTGGCCTGCATCACACACTGTCAGCGGACTCTCGCCAATCTTCTGCCAACGCCCCATCAGCCCAGTAAGGGTTGTGACATTTGTAAAGCCTTTTCTTACTGATTCGGGGGTTATGTCGTAACCCATTGCCTTGAGTTGCGTTATTGCCGTGAGAATGGTGTTTGCATTCTTCTCCTGGCAAAAGCCGCCCAGCTCGCCTTGCAGCATACCGTACTCCTTTGTGCTGTACTCAAAGCCGCTTCCGCATGGTGAGGCGTCAAGCAACTCGTTCTCCTCTTCGGCAAAGACTATAGGCGCGCCGGCCTCTTCTGCCGTTCTGCTGAAAACGGGTTTCGTTTCGGCGGTTGTCTCGCCGATGACAACAGGTGTCCCGTGCTTTATTATTCCGGCCTTTTCGCCTGCAATCTCCTCAAGCGTGTTGCCCAGGAACTGGGTATGGTCCTTGCTGATGTTTGTGATTATGCAAAGGTCGGGTGAAATGATGTTTGTGCAGTCCAGACGGCCTCCAAGCCCCACTTCAATCACCGCGACATCAACCTTCTGTTGCGCGAAATAGTTGAATGCCATGGCGGTGGTGAGCTCAAAGAACGACGGTTGTAGCGGCTCGAAGAAGGCCCTGTGCTTCTCCACGAACTCAGTGACGTATTCCTTGGGCGCCGGGATGCCGTTCACCCTCATGCGCTCACGGAAATCTATGAGGTGAGGCGATGTGTAGAGGCCTACTTTGTAGCCGTTCTCTTGCAGTACTGCCGCAATGGTGTGCGATGTGGAGCCCTTGCCGTTGGTTCCGGCAACGTGAATGGTGCGGAACTTGCGGTGCGGGTTGCCCAGATGGTTGTCGAGTGCTATTGTCGTTGACAACCCCTCTTTGTAAGCAGCACCGCCTACTTGCTGGAAGGGCGGTGCGCAATTGTAAAGATATGTGACTGTCTCTTCGTATGTCATTTATCTTATTGTTTGTTGGAAGTGGTTTGTATTTAACGTGAGTTCGATATAAGAATTTATACTAAAATTTAGCGTATTTT
>CALCYA010000127.1 GCA_937906165.1 uncultured Bacteroidales bacterium
ATTTTCGCTCTGTTACTCTCTTTTCCTAAATCACTCAACTTTTTGCTTAGCCCCCTAGAATTTGCCGGTGGGCCAAAATAGTACTAAAACACGATGTGGGTGACCCAAAAAGTGAAATGGGTCACCCACATATCTACTTGCCGTAAGGCGTCACAGCCCTACTATTTTTCCAGAATCAGTCGAGCCTCTTCGTTTCCCCTATCCGCAGCCAATTGGTACAGTCTGCGCGCGACCTTCTTGCTGCGCGATATGCCATGACCGTAGCGATAGCAATCGGCCAACACTTTTGTTCCTTCGTGGTCTCCACTTGCGTGCAATGCCTTGGCCCACCATAATACTGCCCTGTCATTGCCCTCACGCAAGGCATCGTGCATAAGAAGCTTCTGAGAAGTGCGATGTCCTTTCTTTGCAGCACTGTATATACAGTTATATCCTGTGCCCAACTCCTCATCCCTGTATTCAGGGTCATACTTGACAAGCTGGAGACCATATTCACATAGACCGTCCAAATCACCGGACAATGCAGAACGCTTAAACCACTTGAGCGCCTCCGCGGTATCTGCCGATACATATTTCCCGTTAAGATAGATATTGCCAAGCGCATTCATAGCCTTGGTATTGCCCTGCTCTGCCGCACTCAAGAACCAATAGTAAGATGAGGAGTCGCACTGTTCTACATAAATGCCCAAAGCATACATTGAACCGAGATGCTGCTGCGCCGTAGGCTCTCCCATGCCTGCAGCCTTGAGAAAATAGTTGAATGCCATCTCCGTATCCTGCCTGACACCGGTTCCGTTCATACAGGCAATTCCCATATTCGTTATTGCAGGAGGATAATCATACTCAAGCAACTCACTGAAACAATCGACTGCCAGTGTGTAATATCCCATATTGTAATATGACATTGCCTCGGCATTCCTGCTGCGACAATATTCCATAGACGAGCCATTGAGCGTATCACATATTACATAGGCACTGCAATGCCCTGCACACATGGCATCAGCACCACATGAAATGACAATGAGAAAGGAAAGAAATATACACCTGACAGAAGCCATCATATCCTCTACATCTTGAGCCACTCGGCAGGGTTCAGTGTCTGCTTTTCCTTGCGCAGCTGGAACTGCATTCTTGGGGTTCCGGACTTGGCATCTATACCGATATCACCGATGATGTCACCGGCCTTCACTTTCTCACCGCCGCTGACACGCATATTCACTATATTACAGTACACGGATATATATTCACCGTGGCGAACAAGTACAAAGTGATAGCTGCCGTCATTGACAACTGCCGTAACACGGCCATCGAAGATGCAACGTGCCTGTGCACCCCTGCTACCCTCAAGGACCACTCCCTTGTTGTTTATCTGTACATTGCCCTTTCCCTCGATGACATTCTTTGTACCATATTCGTCAACAACAAGATATGGTCCTGTGATGGGTACAGGCATCTTTCTCTTGTTCTTGACAAATGAGCCTGTCATTTCGGCGACTCCTGCATCGTCGGCATAACTGCTGCTTTTCTTGGATGTCTCTTTACCGCCCGATGCGCTCTTGGCCGCATTTTTCTTTTTGCGGGCAGCTTCCTCGGCACGTTTTTTGGCCGCACGCTCCTCGGCAAGCACGCGCTCAATCTCGGCATCAATGCGCTTGTTGAGTTTGTTGAGCTCCTGCTGTTTCTTGTTAATCTCAGCTTTTACCTTGCTCGACTGCTTCTTGAGTTTATCGAGTATACTGCGCTGCTCTTTGCCTAACTTTGCAAGGTCTGCACTTACAACCTCCTGTTCTTTGAGCGACTCGTCCTTCATTGCCTTGGTCGTCTCAAGTTCAGCTTTCTTCTCCTCAAGAATTGTTATCTGCCCCTGAAGGCTCTCGGCAAGACGACCATGGGCATCCATATACTCATTTGTATAACGATAACGGCGGATGAGTGTCTTGAAATCCTCGGATGACATGAGGAAGTGGAGTTTGTTGTTTGCCTTGCTGTATTTACGGGCACGGCGCAAAGCCTCGGCATACTCGTCACGCGACTGTGCCACACGTTCCTCCTGCAATTTTATGTCAGCGTTTATCTGCTTTATCTCCTTGTCGAGTGTCTTTACCTCGTCCTTGAGAAGCGCAACAAGGGCTTTCTGGTCCTTTATCTGCGACTCAACTATGCGGAGGTTGCGTAACTGGCTGTTGACGTCCTGCTCGGCCGAAAGAAGGATTTTCTTCTTCTGCTCTATCTCGGTGCGCAATGCCGTTGCCTGACCGCGCATCTTCTTGATGGCAGCTGACTGCGCATACAGCGTCCCGCTACAGAAGAGAAGCGACAGCAGGGTGAATATCACTATTCTCATTATGCGTTCTTTCATAGGAAAATATCTATCAATTATCACTCGGCACTGTTGCCTACACCATTCAATATAGCTTCAAGGCTCGCACGGCTATAGGCATCATTCACCCTCCTGGGCGAGAACTTGAACTCACTGCTCTTGAGACCGCTCATCCTGAGAAGAAGCGACGCTTCTGTATCCTCACCGTTGAACTGCAGTTCCACGAGCGACGGGAAAGCCACACCGTCAAAAGATGCAAAATCGCTATACCTGCACACAAGAGTACCGCCGTTGGCATAGTCACCCTCGCATCTTACAAGATTGCCTGTACGTTTCTCGATGGTAAAACTGTACACGTTTGGATGCTGCCTTGATGTTATCAGGGTTATATACTCACCACTGTCCAGAGATGCCATACCTGTCAACGCCTCGCGTACGGGACGGCCATCGGGCGAGAATACGGCATTGAGAAGAAGTGCCTCCAGGATATCATACCCGGTACCAGTCTGTTGCAGGAACGGAACACCGCTGTAGGGCGCATCGGCATATATCTTGTCTATCTTGTAGATGAAACGTACTGCATGCGGAAGGAACTCGAAGCAGGCAGCCTCCATGAGGCCCATAGCTGTTGCACTTATCTGCGCGCCTTCACCGCGCTTAAGACGCAACTTACCCTTTGCAGTTGCCGACTCTCCATCTACCGTTGCTGTCATACGCACATTGGCCGATAGACACTCCACATTCCTGTTCAGCGACGGTAAGGCAGACAATGCAGCAACAGTTGCACCTTCCACCTGGCTCTCTTTGACAAATCCCTTAGGAGCCGTGCAACCCGCAAGGAGCAACACCGCAGCCATAAGCGTTGGAAAGATAATCTTACTTGCTGTGCGCATTGGGATAATATTTACGTCTCTTTATCTTCTTTTTCAGTATCTTGGAATCATCGCCGGCCTTTTGCGCCAGAACCCAATACTCGACAGCACGGTCAATATCGCCGCACTTTGCAAAGATATCGCCGCAGTGGTGGTACTCGACTGCACTCATATCGGCATTGAGTTTTATAAGTTTATCGGCGTATGCCTTGGCCTCCTCGTATCTCTCAAGGCTGAAGAGCAGCCATGCATAGGTATCTACATATATTGCATTGTCGGGCTCCTCTTCAATGGTCTTCGCGCTCATCTCCAGAGCCCGCTCAAGGTCCTTGCCCTCAAGGGCAAGATAGTAGGCATAGTTATTGAGCACGCCAATGTCCGATGGATTGTAAAGCAATGCAGAGTCATAGGCTACAGTACATTTGTCAAGATCATCGAGTTCATGATAAATCTCGCCCAACAACGAAAACACTGTCGCCACAATCTCGGTAGAGCTCTCCTCATTGCGGCGTTCAAGGCCTTGCTCAAGAATTGCAGCAGCCTCGGACTTACGCTCAAGCAGGTAGGTAGCCATACCTTTGTAGTAGTAGAGTTCAAGCATGTCGGGGATATAAAGTATTGCATTGTCACAATGAGTGATTACTCCCTCACGGTCATTGCTTTCGATGGCATAGACAAGGAGCTGCAACATTGCCGAGCGGTTCTCGGGATCCATTGAAATGATCCTGTTGAGGACCGGTATAATGGTATCGGCCGGTTCCTTGCGGTAAAGAAGATACTGCACATATACCTCGGAAATCTCAAGAGTATCATACGGCAGTTCCATAAGCTCTTGAAGGAAGGCCTTTGAGTAAGCTGAATCGGTTTTCTCCTTATACCCTACATAGTCAAGCAATGTAGAGATGCGCTGGTCGGTATCGACTTTCTCGCTCTTGATGAGACGCTCTACAGTAGCACAATAGAGCGAGTCCCTGTCGGTTATGAGATAAAGGTTACTCAATGATGACATTGAATAGGTGTCGGTGGAATCGCTTGCTATTGCCTGACGGTAGACTTTCTCGGCATTGTCGGTGTCACCGAAGAGAACATATACATCGCCCAACAGCGAGTTGTACTGTATATTGTGAGGGAAATCCCTCTGCATCTGACGTACGGCCTCCAACGCACGCGTGCTGTCCTGCATCTGAAGGAAGAGGTTCGCACGGTGTATAGAAATGACTTCGTTCTTACCCTCAACCTTCTCGAGCTTGTCGAGCACGGCCACAGCCTTCTCCTGCTCACCCTCCTCGCTATAAAGTGAATAGAGTGACATATATATATCGCTCTTGGGTCCATCACCCCGCAGCATCTTCTCGTAGAGGGCTATCGCCGATTTCTTGTCGTTGACCTTTCCATAGTAGTTCACGAGAGCCTCGCTGTATTTCCTATTGTCAGGTTCTTTTGCCACGATATACTCCAACATATCGTGGGCAATGGAATCCTTGCCAAGGAAAAGATAGAATGCCGACAGGTCGTAAAGTACTGCTGAAGATTCGGGTGCCAAGGCACGGCAATGCTCAAGCATCTCGAAACAGGCATCAATGCTGTCCTGTTCGAGCAAAGACACAGCCTGCAGATAGAAATAATCCACGGCGCGCTCATGAGCATCGCTGTCTACGGTCACCTGTGCACGCGACGTACCCGCACACAGCAAACCTGCAAGGAGTATCATATATGCAACAAATATTCTCATACCTGCCCCGAAATTGAAAAAATCACACACCTGTGTGCCCGAAGCCGCCGGCGCCACGCTCTGTATCACCCAGAACCTCGACCTCGCACCACTCCACCTGTTCATGACGGGCTATCACCATCTGTGCAATGCGCTCGCCATCGGCTATCACGAAAGGTTCGTTTGACAGGTTCACCAATATCACACAAACCTCACCACGATAGTCTGCATCAATTGTACCCGGAGAGTTTAGGACTGTAATGCCTTTCTTAATGGCAAGGCCGCTACGCGGACGCACCTGCGCTTCATAACCTGCAGGAAGTGCCATAAAGAGACCTGTGGGCACAAGAGCACGCTGCAACGGCTGCAATTCTATCGGTTCGTCGATGTTTGCCCTGAGGTCCATGCCTGCAGACAGACCGGTAGCATAGGCCGGCAACTGATGCTTTGACTTGTTTATTATCTCTACTTTCATAGTATGTTCTTTATATTATAAATAAAAACTCCGGGACCCAACGAATGTTCCCGGAGCCCTGTATTACTCGCTTCAATTGTTGTCGCTCGGGATATAAAAGACCTTGTTGGCACCTGATGTCAACTTTATTAGGTCGGGATTTTCCTTTGCAAAAGATTCTATGTAACGCATTCTCTTGTCGTCGCGCAACTCGTCCACTGCGATGAGAAGACCGGTCTCCTCAACATTGCCGAACTCCACATTTACGGCAGTACCGAATATCTTCATTGTCGGTGACAGGCCCATATAGGCATTTACCATCGGTGGTATCGCGAGGCCGAACTTGTGTACCTCCTGCTTCAGGGTGCGGTAATCCTCATTGAAGTTATCCTTGCAGAACAACGCTTCCAACTCGGCCTCGTCAGTCTCTATACGCAATGGAGTCACCGGAGTTACAAGCGCATCCTCATCGGGGAAATGCTTGTTGAGGAAATACAGTATCATGTCACGCGCCTTGGTGAGGTACGAAGGATACATTGTGACCTTACCGAAGAGGTACTTGACGTCGGGAATCACGACAGTGAGTGCCCCAAGACCGTCCCATAGGTTGTCGAGCGCGAAGAGGCTCTTTGAGCCCATGCGTGTAGACTGGTATTCGAGTGCCACGAACGCACGGCCGAGTTCCACTGTGTAAGGAAGGACCTCGTTGAAGAACTTGTCGGAGAAATGGAACATTCCGTGGGCTGTTGCCATACGGGGCTCGCCATTCTCATCAAAACGCACCTCTTTGCCCCATAAGAAACGATAACCGCCGATGATGTCATCGCACTCAGGATTCCATACGATAAGTTGCTTATATGGAACCTCCATTGTATCGAACTCGTCGATATCCATTGACTTACCTGTACCGCCACCGGCAGCACGGAAAGCAATCTCGCGCAGACGTCCTATCTCGCGCATCACATTAGGCGCATCAAACGCTGTGACAATATATATCTCGTTGTCGCTGCGGTGAGTAAAGCGTAGTCGCTTCTCCTCTGTAAGTTCTGCTTTCAGTAGTTCCTTAGGAACCGGAGCAATAATCTCTTCCATATCGTGTTTGTTGTGTTTCTATAATGTGTAAACGGCATCCTTGACATACTGCGCCCACTCGGCAGGTGTCTTTGTCCTGTCGAAAGTCTGCCAGGGGATAGGCTTGCCTATCGTAACCTTGAACTTCTTGTCCCTGTTCTTGAACATCTCGTCGCTGAGGTACAGCATCGCAATGTTGAACTTTATGCCCAACATCTTGTTTATGTTTGCAAGACGGTAGAAGAACTTTGAGTTCTCACCCTCGAAATGGATGGGAACAATATCGCGTTTTGTCTGTACGCTCTTTGTGATGAAGGTCTTTTTCCAGTCGATGTCACGTATGACGCCTTTTGTCTTGCGTGAGCAGAGACCTGCCGGGAACATCACTATGTGGTTGTCGCTCTCGAAGGCTGTATTGACCTGCTGGGGGAAGTTGCGTGCCTGCTTGCCGGTCTTGTTTATGGGCACCCAGAACTCGGCAAGATGAGGTATATTCATCAGGAGGTCGTTCACAAGGAACTTTATCTTACCCTGATAATGGGGACCGAGGATATACGCCAACCCCAGACCGTCCTGCGCTCCAAGAGGGTGGTTACTGACAAATGTACATAGACCATCCTTGGGAAGGTTCTCAAGACCGTTGACCTCGAATGTATTGTTGAAATACTCCATAAAGGAGTTCACGAAATCGAGACCGCGCTTCTCATTGTTTTCACGCAAGAAACAGTTCACTTCATCCTGATGGACTATCTTCTTGAGATAAGATACAAGGAAACCGGGCACATAGCGCGCTTTCTTTCCGGCTTTGGCAGCCAATATCTTTTCGACATCTATTTGCAATACCTCACTCATTGCCTGATATATTTGAGACAAATTTACTCCGAAATTATTACAAAAACAAGATATTCCATAATTATATACCAATACTCCCCCTTGGAAAATCAACGCCATAGCCATATAAGGTATGATAGTCAACCGTTCTTGTCCTTATATTTCATGCATATAAATACAAGAGCGGGCACACTTTGAAAATGCGCCCGCTCCTTATGATTGGTATCAATTATTCTGCATCATCGTCAGAGAAGTCCAAAACAGCCTTCTTGCTTGCCTGCATACGCTCATAATCCTCGCGTGAGCCGACAACGATCTTGCTGAAATCGCGCTGACCTGTACCGGCCGGGATGAGGTGACCGCAGATAACGTTCTCCTTCATACCCAACAGGTAGTCGCTCTTCATATTGATTGCAGCCTCGTTGAGCACCTTTGTTGTCTCCTGGAACGATGCAGCCGACATGAAGCTCTGTGTCTGCAATGCGGCGCGTGTGATACCCTGCAGGATCTGTGTAGATGTAGCAGGCTGTGCATCACGTGCCTCTACAGGCTTGAGGTCACGGCGCTTGAGAGTACTGTTCTCGTCGCGCAACTTGCGTGCTGTGATAATCTGACCCGGTTTGAGGTTCTCAGAGTCACCGGCATCAACAACAACCTTCTTACCCCAGATGCGGTCATTCTCCTCCTGGAACTGGAGCTTGTCCACAATCTGCAACTCAAGGAAACGTGTATCACCTGGCTCGTTGATCTGCACCTTACGCATCATCTGACGTACGATAATCTCAAAGTGCTTGTCGTTGATTTTCACACCCTGTGAACGGTATACGTCCTGTGCCTCGTTAACTATATACTCCTGAACTGCGGTAGGTCCCTTGATGGCAAGGATATCCGATGGAGTGATCGCACCGTCAGACAGAGGTGTACCTGCACGTACATAGTCGCCGTCCTGTACAAGGATCTGCTTTGAAAGGGCAACAAGATACTTCTTCACATCTCCGACCTTTGAGGTCACTACGATCTCGCGGTTACCGCGCTTAACCTTACCCATTGTTACCTCACCGTCAATCTCTGAAACGACTGCAGGGTTAGATGGGTTACGTGCCTCGAAGAGCTCTGTTACACGTGGCAGACCGCCGGTAATATCACCTGCGTTACCGAACACGCGTGGAATCTTGACGAGTACGTCACCGGCCTTGAGGACATCGCCGTTCTCAACCACCACGTGACCGCCTACGGGCAAGTTGTATGTGTGGAGAACGTTACCGTTCTCATCGTTGATGTGTACGGTAGGAATCTTGTTCTTGTCCTTAGACTCGATGATGACAATCTCGTGCAAGCCGGTACTCTCATCGGTCTCGACCTTATATGTAACATTCTCGATAACTGACTCGAAATCAACCTTACCGGCAACCTCAGTAACGATTACGGCGTTGAATGGGTCCCAAGATGCAATTACCTTGCCCTTCTCAACGAGATCGTCCTCGCCGGCATAGAGTTTTGAACCGTAAGGGATGTTGTGTGATGAAAGCACGATACCTGTGTTTACATCCACGAAACGTACCTCGCTCAAACGGCTTACTACAATCTTCACAGGAGTACCGTCGGGCTCAAGAGTGTCAACAGTACGCAACTCCTCGAACTTGAGGCGTGAAGCGTGCTTTGCACGGATAGTTGCATCGGCTGCGATATTGGCAGCGGTACCACCGGCGTGGAAGGTACGGAGTGTAAGCTGTGTACCAGGCTCACCGATTGACTGTGCTGCGATGACACCGACTGCCTCACCCTTCTCGACCATACGGCTTGTAGCAAGGTTGCGGCCATAACACTTGGCACATACACCGTGCTTTGACTCACAGGTGAGGACAGAACGGATCTCTACGCTCTCGATAGGTGACTTCTCGATCTCATCGGCGATGGTTTCTGTGATGAGCTCACCTGAAGCAACGATGATCTTTCCTGTTGTAGGATGAACCACGTCATGTACAGATACACGACCCATGATACGCTCACCCAATGTTGCAATAACCTCGTCACCGTTCTTGAGTGCTGTACATACAAGACCACGCAGTGTACCACAATCGTCCTCGTTGATGATGACATCGTGCGATACGTCTACAAGACGACGTGTAAGGTAACCGGCATCGGCTGTCTTCAAAGCGGTATCGGCAAGACCCTTACGTGCACCGTGAGAAGAGATAAAGTACTCGAGCACCGAAAGACCCTCCTTAAAGTTAGAAAGAATCGGGTTCTCGATAATCTGTGCACCCTCTGAACCGGCCTTCTGGGGCTTTGCCATAAGACCACGCATACCTGAGAGCTGACGGATCTGGTCCTTAGAACCACGGGCACCGGAATCGAGCATCATATATACTGAGTTGAAGCCCTGGTCATCGGTAGAAATAGTCTTCATCAGCACGTTTGCAAGGTCGGCGTTAACGTGTGTCCACTCATCGACAACCTTGTTATAACGCTCCTTATCGGTGATAAGACCGAGGTTATACTCTGCGAGAATCTCCTCAACCTTCTCATTACCCTTGCGTACGAGTTCCTCCTTCTCCTTTGGAATGATGACATCGTCAAGGTTAAATGACAGACCACCCTTGAACGCCATGTAGTAACCGAGGTTCTTGATACCGTCAAGGAACTCTGCCGAACGGGCAACACCTACGCGTTTGATTACCTCGGTAATGATGTCGCGGAGTGACTTCTTTGAGATAATGGTGTTGATGAAGCCCATCTCACGTGGAACGATGTTGTTCACGATGATACGTCCTACGGATGTCTCGCGGAGAACCTGAACGTACTCGCCGTTCTCGTTGCGGTCCTCTACCATTACCTTTACCGGTGCATGAATCTCAACACGGCCCTGGTTATAGGCAATCATAGCCTCCTCGGGACCATAGAATGTCATGCCTGAACCCTTGGCACCCTCACGCAGTTTGGTGATGTAGTAAAGACCCAGTACCATATCCTGTGAAGGAACGGCGATAGGAGCACCGTTAGAAGGGTTCAATATATTGTGTGACTGGAGCATCAGCATCTGTGCCTCCAGAATAGCCTCGTTGCTGAGTGGCAAGTGGACAGCCATCTGGTCACCGTCGAAGTCGGCGTTGAACGCAGTACATGCAAGCGGGTGGAGCTGGATTGCCTTACCCTCGATCATCTTTGGCTGGAAAGCCTGGATACCCAGACGGTGAAGTGTCGGCGCACGGTTCAAGAGAACGGGGTGACCCTTCATTACATGCTCGAGGATATCCCAGATGATCGGCTCGCGACGGTCAACGATCTTCTTCGCAGACTTTACAGTCTTCACGATACCGCGCTCGATGAGCTTGCGGATGATGAATGGCTTGTAGAGCTCGGCAGCCATAAGCTTTGGCAGACCGCACTCACCCATCTTAAGCTCAGGACCAACGACGATAACCGAACGCGCAGAATAGTCGACACGCTTACCCAGAAGATTCTGGCGGAAGCGTCCCTGCTTACCCTTGAGGCTGTCGGAGAGAGACTTCAAAGGACGGTTCGCGTCTGACTTGAGGGCGCTTGCCTTGCGTGAGTTGTCGAACAATGAATCGACAGCCTCCTGCAGCATACGCTTCTCGTTACGCAGAATCACCTCGGGAGCCTTGATCTCGATAAGTTTCTTCAAGCGGTTGTTACGTATGATAACACGACGGTAGAGGTCGTTGAGGTCTGAAGTAGCGAAACGGCCACCATCCAGCGGAACCAACGGACGCAACTCAGGTGGTGTCACAGGAATTACGTTCATGATCATCCACTCGGGACGGTTGTTACCGTTTGATGCAGCCATTGATGAACGGAAAGACTCAACCACCTGAAGGCGCTTGAGTGCCTCGTTCTTGCGCTGCTGTGACATATCGGTATTGGCACGGTTGCGGAGCTCGTATGAAAGCGAGTCAAGGTCAATGCGCGCAAGCAGATCCTGGATAGCCTCGGCACCCATCTTCGCGATGAACTTGTTGGGGTCGCTGTCATCAAGGTACTCGTTACCCTGAGGCAGGTTATCCATGATTGTGATATACTCGTCCTCAGTAAGCAGCTGCATTGTGTCTACGCCGTCGAGTACATTCTCCTTACCGGGGATGTCCTGACGTACCTCGCCCTCCTTACGGGCCATTACACCCGGCTGGATAACGATATATTTCTCGTAATAGATTACCGCATCGAGCATCTTTGTAGGAAGACCCAGCAGGTAACCGATCTTGTTAGGCAATGAACGGAAGTACCAGATGTGTGCAACGGGTACAACAAGCTGGATGTGGCCCATACGCTCACGACGTACCTTCTTCTCTGTAACCATTACACCGCAACGGTCGCAGACGATACCCTTATAGCGGATGCGCTTGTACTTACCGCAATGGCACTCGTAATCCTTTACCGGACCGAAGATGCGCTCGCAGAACAATCCGTCACGCTCGGGCTTATAGGTACGGTAGTTGATTGTTTCCGGTTTCAACACCTCTCCACAAGAGTTACCCAATATCTCCTGCGGTGAAGCAAGACCGATGGTAATCTTCGAGAAATTATTTTTTGTCTTAGTTTCTTTTCTAAAAGCCATAATTGTATATTGACAAAAACGTGATGGATTAATTATTCAAATGAAATGCTCAAGCCCAGACCACGCAACTCGTGCAGCAACACATTGAGTGACTCAGGAATGCTTGGTGTAGGCATCGGATCGCCCTTGACAATAGCCTCGTATGCCTTTGAACGGCCTGCCACGTCATCCGACTTGATTGTCAGGATCTCCTGCAGGATATGTGCGGCACCGAATGCCTCAAGAGCCCAAACCTCCATCTCTCCGAAACGCTGGCCACCGAACTGTGCCTTACCACCGAGCGGCTGCTGTGTAATGAGAGAGTAAGGACCGATTGAACGTGCGTGCATCTTGTCCTCGACCATGTGACCGAGCTTCAGCATATAGCTGACACCCACTGTCGCAGGCTGGTCAAAACGCTCACCTGTACCACCATCGTAGAGGTATGTCTTACCGAAGCGTGGGATACCGGCCTTGTCAGTCCACTCACAGAGATCCTCAAGCTTTGCACCGTCGAAGATAGGAGTAGCGAACTTGACGCCCAGTTCCTTACCGGCACGGCCAAGGACTGTCTCGAAAATCTGACCGATGTTCATACGTGAAGGCACACCCAGCGGGTTCAGGATGATATCTACCGGAGTACCATCCTCAAGGAACGGCATATCCTCCTGGCGTACGACGCGTGACACGATACCCTTGTTACCGTGGCGACCCGCCATCTTGTCACCGACACCTATCTTACGCTTCTTGGCAATGTAAACCTTCGCCATCTTCATTGTGCCTGAAGGGAGCTCGTCACCGATGGTGAGAGCGAACTTCTCACGCTTGACCTCGGCATCAAGTTCTTTGTACTTGTGTATGAAGTTGATGATGAGAGTGCGGATAAGGTCATTGGTGTGTGCGTCGGCAGTCCACTTGCTCAACTGAACAGCTGTGTAGTCGAGAGCATCGAGCTCGGGACGTGTGAACTTTGCACCCTTTGCGATAACCTCTGTACCCATGAAGTCTTTAACACCCTGTGAAACGCGGCCGTTGACAAGAGTCAAGAGCTTGTCTACAAGGATAGCCTTGAGGTCGTCCACCTTCTTCTGGAACTCGTCATCAATCTTTGGCAGCTTAGCCTTGTCGGCCAACTTCGCAGAACGTGTCTTCTCGGCACGCTGGAAGAGGCGACGGTCGATAACTACACCCTGGAGTGATGGAGAAGCCTTGAGAGAGGCATCCTTGACGTCACCTGCCTTGTCACCGAAGATTGCACGGAGCAGTTTCTCCTCGGGAGTTGGATCAGACTCACCCTTTGGTGTGATCTTACCTATGATGATATCGCCGGGCTTCACATAAGCACCTACACGGATGATACCGTTCTTGTCAAGGTCCTTAGTTGCATCCTCGCTGACATTGGGGATATCGTATGTGAACTCCTCCATACCGCGCTTTGTCTCACGAACCTCGAGAGAGAGCTCGTCAACGTGCACCGATGTAAGGACATCCTCACGTACCACCTTCTCGTTCAGCACGATAGCATCCTCATAGTTGTAACCCTTCCAAGGCATGTAAGCAACCAACAGGTTCTTACCGAGAGCAAGTTCTCCTGCCTGTGTAGAGTAACCCTCGGTGAGGATATCTCCGGCCTTGACCTTCTGGCCCTTATTGCAGATAGGACGAAGGTCAATAGTCATATTCTGGTTAGTACGACGGAACTTAGGAATGATGTACTCCTTTGAAGCAGGCTCGAAGCTCACGAACTCCTCCTCATCTGTGCGGTCGTACTTGATTACAATTCTTGAAGCATCCACAAACTCAATGACACCGTCACCCTCGGCAACAATCTGTGTACGTGAGTCCTCTACAAGCTGCTTCTCAAAACCGGTACCCACGATTGGAGCCTCGGTTGTCAACAAAGGTACTGCCTGGCGCATCATGTTAGAACCCATCAACGCACGGTTGGCATCATCGTGCTCAAGGAACGGAATGAGTGATGCGGCGATAGAGGCAATCTGCTGTGGTGAAACGTCCATCAGCTCCACTCTACCTGGCTCCACAACAGGATAATCGGCATCCTGGCGTGTCTTTACCTTCTTAAGGATGAAGTTACCCTCAGCATCAAGCGGAGCATTACCCTGGGCAATGATTCTGCCCTCCTCCTCCTCGGCTGTGTAGTAAGCTACATTGTCATTATTTATATCGACCTTACAGTTAGATACCGAACGGTACGGTGTAACGATAAAGCCGAGCTCATTGATCTTGGCATATATACACAAAGATGAGATAAGACCGATATTAGGTCCCTCAGGCGTCTCGATAGGACAGAGACGGCCATAGTGTGTATAGTGTACGTCACGAACCTCGAAACCCGCACGCTCACGTGAAAGACCACCGGGGCCGAGAGCCGAGAGACGACGTTTGTGAGTAATCTCGGCCAACGGGTTTGTCTGGTCCATGAACTGTGACAAAGCATTGGTACCGAAGAATGTGTTGATGACAGCAGAAACTGTCTTCGCGTTGATAAGGTCTGTTGGGGTGAACACCTCATTGTCACGGACGTTCATTCTCTCACGGATGGTACGCGCCATACGTGCAAGACCTATTGCAAACTGGTTCGACAACTGCTCGCCCACTGTGCGTACACGACGGTTGCTCAAGTGGTCGATATCGTCGACAGTCGCCATTGAGTTAACAAGACCGATGAGGTACTTGATAATCTCGATGATATCCTCCTTTGTCAACACTCTGACATCCATATCGGTAGAGAGGCCCAGCTTGCGGTTGATGCGGTAACGGCCCACATCACCCAGGTCATAACGCTTCTCCGAGAAGAAGAGGTTGTTGATGACCTCACGTGCGCTGGCATCATCGGCAGGCTCCGCGTTACGCAAGAGACGGAAGATGCAGTTCACAGCCTCCTTTTCAGAGTTGCTGGTATCCTTGTCAAGAGTGTTGAAGATGAGAGAATAGTCAGGTGCATCGGGATCATCACTCTCCTTGTGGAGAAGGATTGTCTCGACGCCACTATCCAGGATGCGGTCTACAAGATCCTGATCAAGGATAGACTCTCTCTCTACTACAACCTCACTGCGCTCGATAGAAACTACCTCACCGGTATCGGCATCTACGTAGTCCTCCTGACGTGTCTTTACCACGTGACCGGCCATCTTGCGGCCGAGCGCTTTCTTCATGCTTGCCTTTGTTACCTTGAACTCCTCGGCCAGGTCAAAGATCTCAAGGATATCCTTGTCGCTCTCGAAACCGATGGCACGCAACAGAGTAGTAACGGGCAACTTTTTCTTACGGTCGATGTATGCATACATGACATTGTTGATGTCTGTTGCAAACTCAATCCATGATCCCTTGAATGGGATGATACGTGCTGAATAAAGCGGTGTACCGTTCGCGTGTACGCTCTGTCCGAAGAACACGCCGGGTGAACGGTGCAACTGAGAAACCACAACGCGCTCAGCACCATTGATAATGAATGTACCCTGCTTTGTCATGTAAGGGATAGGTCCAAGGAACACATCCTGTATGACGGTATCAAAATCCTCGTGGTCGGGATCGGTACAGTAAAGTTTCAACTTTGCCTTTAAGGGGACACTGTATGTCAAGCCGCGCTCCAGACACTCTGTTATTGAATAACGGGGCGGATCGATATAATAATCCAGGAACTCCAGCACGAAATTGTTTCTCGTATCAGTGATAGGGAAATTCTCGGCAAAAACCTTATAGAGACCATCGTTGACTCTCTTTTCGGGTGGAGTATCGAGTTGAAGGAAGTCCTCGAAAGACTTCAATTGTACTTCCAAAAAGTCCGGGCAAGGCATTGGATCTTTTATAGAAGCAAAGTTAATTCTTTGATTATCAGTTTTTAACGACATTGTGGCATAATGTTTTAGAACTTACTTTTCTCTTTACGCACAAAAGGTTAAGAACCCACTATGGGGGTTCTTAACCATTATACCCTTGTGCAGGGCTTGAGTGGGCTTACTTAATCTCAACCTCAGCACCAGACTCCTCGATAGTCTTCTTCAAAGACTCAGCCTCTGCCTTAGGAAGACCCTCCTTGAGCACGCTAGGAGCAGCATCAACAAGGTCCTTAGCCTCCTTCAAACCAAGACCACAAGCCTCCTTAACAGCCTTTACGACTGCGAGCTTCTGAGCACCTGCGCTCTTCAAAACTACGTCGAACTCTGTCTTCTCCTCAGCAGCAGCAGCGCCACCGGCAGCAGGAGCAGCAACAGCAACAGCTGCAGCAGCGGGTTCGATACCATATTCTTCTTTAAGGATTGTTGCAAGTTCGTTAACGTCTTTTACTGTAAGGTTAACCAATTCTTCTGCAAGAGCTTTCAAATCTGCCATTTTCGTATAAATTTAAATTGTTTTTACTAATTGAATTTTGATTATTATCTTTCACCGAGTGTCTTAAGAACTCCGTGGATGGTGTCACCACCAGACTGTAGAGCTGAAACAACGTTCTTGATTGGTGACTGCAGCAATGCCACAACCTCAGCGATAAGCTCGTTCTTGCTCTTGATGTTGATAAGAGTCTCAAGCTGATCGGCGCCAACGTAGAAGCTCTCCTCAGCATAAGCACCCTTGAGCGCAGGAATCTCAGCCTTACCGGCAACATCCTTAATCAACTTTGCGGGGACATTTGCAGTGTTGCAAAGCAACAGAGCTGTTGTTCCTTTCAAACAGGGATAGAGTGGAGAGAAATCGATCTCTGAAGCCTCGAACGCCTTCTTGAGAAGAGTGTTCTTAACGAGGACCATCTTAACCTCCTGCTTGTAACATTTAGCACGCATAGCGTTTGTAGCTGCAGAATTCATCGCAGTTACATCTACCAAATAGAAGTGTGCGTATTCCTTGATAACATCGCCAATCGCGGCGATTACATTTACTTTATCTTCCTTCTTCATAGTTCATCAGATTAGTCGATAGACTTAGGATCGATACGGAGACCCTTGCTCATCGTAGTTGACAGGAATACACTCTTAACATATGTACCTTTCGCTGTAGAAGGTTTCAGCTTGTGGATTGTAGCCATGAACTCCTTAACGTTCGCTATAATCGCATCAGGTGTGAAAGATGCCTTACCGATAGAAGCGTGTACAATACCAGCCTTGTCTACCTTGAAGTCGATCTTACCCTGCTTAACCTCTTTAACAGCCTTAGGTATATCCATAGTAACGGTACCACTCTTTGGGTTAGGCATCAATCCACGAGGACCGAGCACACGACCCAGAGCACCTAATTTGCCCATAATGGACGGCATTGTGATGATAATGTCGATATCCGTCCAACCACCTTTGATCTTTTCGATATACTCGTCAAGACCTACATAGTCAGCACCTGCCGCCTTTGCAGCTTCTTCCACATCGGGAGTACACAAGCAAAGAACGCGAACCTCCTTACCGGTACCGCTGGGCAGAGATACAACACCTCTGACCATCTGGTTTGCCTTACGAGGGTCAACGCCCAGGCGTACATCGATATCCACTGAAGCATCGAACTTGGTGAAGGTAATCTCCTTCAGCAACTCAACAGCCTCTGTCAATGGATAGGATTTAGCTGTGTCAATTTTAGCGGCTGCTAACTTTTGATTTTTTGTCAGTTTACCCATTCTAGTCTAAATTTTTAATTGTTTGCGGGAAAAGTTCCACTTACACTGATACCCATACTTCTAGCTGTACCGGCAACCATCTTCATGGCAGCCTCTACAGTAAAGCAGTTCAAGTCAGGCATCTTCTCTTTCGCGATAGCCTCTACCTGCTCCCAGGTTACTGTTGCAACCTTGTTACGGTTAGGCTCTGCAGATCCACTCTTGATCTTAGCAACCTCAAGCAACTGGATTGCTACAGGTGGAGTCTTTACGACGAAATCGAATGACTTGTCTGCATAGTAAGTAATGATAACAGGCAAAACTTTTCCGGCCTTATCCTGGGTTCTGGCATTAAACGCCTTGCAGAATTCCATGATGTTGATTCCCTTAGAACCAAGTGCAGGTCCTACTGGAGGTGATGGATTTGCTGCGCCACCTTTAATCTGTAACTTGATAAGTCCAGCAACTTCTTTTGCCATTGTAAAAAAAATCTATAAAATTAACAACATTCGAGTGATGTGTGGAAGCCGCATCACTCTTTATCTACTTGCATATAACCTAAATCAACCGGAGTTGAACGGCCGAAGATCTTAACCATAACCTTCAGGCGTTTCTTCTCGGTGTTGATTTCCTCGATAACACCATTGAAACCTGTGAAAGGACCTGTATTTACCTTCACTACCTCACCGAGGGCGAACTCGAGGCTTGTCTCCTCAGGAGTCTCCTGCAGTTCATCTACAGTACCCAGGATTCGGTTGATTTCAGACTGGCGAATCGGAGTCGGCTGTTCCATGCCGCCCAGGAAGCCCAACACATTAGGAGTGTGACGGAGCATAAAAGCGATGTCACCTACAAGTTCCGCCTCAACAAGAACATAACCGGGGAGATAAGACTTCTCCTTCACGATTCTCTTGCCATTACGGACTGTTACTACCTTTTCTGTGGGGATAAGAACCTGAGACACCTTGTCGGTAAGGCCACGAAGCTTCACATCAGCCTCGATATATTCCTTTACTTTTGCCTCCTTACCGCTAATAGCGCGCAGAACATACCATTTCTTATTGTTCTCTGCCATTACTGCCTTTGATTAATTAAGGATAAACAATTTCCATTACAAACTGGAACGCCTGGTCCATTACAAAGACTACAAAAGCGATCATCAATGATGCATAGAGAACAAGAAACGCTTGGCTCGTCAATTGTTTCATTGTCGGCCAAGTTGTCTTATGCACGAGCTCATTGTAAGATTCCTTACAGTAATTTATGAATTTAGTCAGCATAATCATTTATTTATGGCACGGGAAGAGAGGCTCGAACTCCCGACACCTGGTTTTGGAGACCAGTGCTCTACCAACTGAGCTATTCCCGTAAGTACCGGCTCCCGAAGGAGCCGGATTTTTATTTCATTGTGTGCTCGAATTATTCGATAACCTTAGTAATCTGACCAGCACCTACTGTGCGACCACCCTCACGGATAGCGAATGTCAGACCCTCGTTAAGAGCAACAGGATAGATCAAAGTTACAGTGATCTTCAAGTTGTCACCAGGCATTACCATCTCAACGTCTGCAGGAAGAGAGATCTCACCTGTACAGTCCATTGTACGGAGGTAGAACTGAGGACGATACTTGTTACGGAATGATGTGTGACGACCACCCTCCTCTTTCTTCAGGATATAAACCTGAGCCTCGAAAGTAGAATAAGGCTTGATCTGGCCTGGGTGGCAAAGTACCATACCACGCTTGATCTCGTTCTTGTCAACACCGCGGAGCAACAAACCTACGTTGTCACCAGCCTCACCCTGATCGAGGAGCTTGCGGAACATCTCAACACCAGTAACGACAGTCTTCTTGTCCTCACCGAGACCGAGGATCTCAACCTCATCACCTACCTTAACGATACCAGCCTCGATACGACCTGTAGCAACAGTACCACGACCAGTGATTGAGAATACGTCCTCAACAGGC